>NZ_JBFUIB010000076.1:0-13653 GCF_056402095.1 Peribacillus sp. P4_C12 | reverse complement strand
GTCTGGAATTGAGCCGTCACCAGCAATGAGGGAAATATCGATAATTTCTGTTTTTCCCCTTAACTTGCTAACCGCTATTTCCCTCATTGCTGGTGACGGCTCAATTCCAGACACCATAAGACCTTTCTTCAGCAGCCTTGCTGTTAAATTCCCGGTCCCTACCCCAAACTCCAGCACATGACCGTGAGCCCGACTCGTGACGCTGTCTAATATGTTGTCATAATGTTTAAAAACCTCTTGATATTCAATATCGTGTCCACCGACGGTATCATCATACGATTTCGACCATTCCTCAAATAACTCTACAAATTCTCTGCCCATTTTAATCACCTTTTTATGATAAGATAATAAAACCTATAAGCATAATATGAAATGAACCTAAGAACAGTTCTTATTTTTTAGGCAAATCTATCATTCAAGTTCAGATTCAATTCATTTGGTGTTAAACTAACACTATTAAAACGTTGGAGGAATACAGAAATGAATTTTCAACTCGACTTAAACTTATTCGAAGATAAAATTGAATTTTTTGAAGCAGAAAGCATCAAGAACCTAGAAGAAAAAATCCAGTCACAAATCGAAATCAATAAAGCGATCATGCTTCAAGTCCACTCCGTATCGCACCAAATGTATGTCAGTGAAGAGGGCAGAAGATTTTACAGTGCAGTCGTTCACTTTAAAGCCAAAAAGTAATCTTTATTATCAATGAAAAACCCCCGAAAAGAGGCATTCTTTTCGGGGGTTTTTCATTTTGAAGATATATTCATATAAACTCTGACTTTTATTTCTTATCGTTCGACTTCAATTCTTCAACCTTTACGGGCTTCCAACCTGATCCGTCTACCCATTCAATATAAACGCGGAAGGTTTTAGGGTTGTCCCCTTCTGATACGGTACCGATTGCAGTGTTAGGTGATCCGCCGTTTTGAAGCCACCACAGTCTCATGTTACCTTGGTCAATACCTGCTCCATGAGCAATCGCTTTACTCATTTCATTCCAATCAACAGAGTTCTTTTGAAAGCTTGTTGTGTGTTTACCGGATTGCTCTGTGCCAACTGGTTTCCAGCTCTCGCTCGTGTATGTAGTCGCGACATTGCCATCTCCGCTTCCTTCCACTTCGACAAGCTCAGCGTCCCCTGTTTTTTCTGTGTCTGTATCTGGATTTGTGTCTTTGTTTGTGTCTTTGTTTGTATCTTTGTTTGTGTCTGTGTTTGCGTCTGTATCTGTGCCATCTTCAGTATTTTCTTCTGTACCTTCTTCAGTTGCTTTGCTATCCTCGTCTTCATCTTCCTTAGTCAAATCAGTATCTTCTTCTTTGCCAGCAGGTTTATCCACTTTCTTCTTCTCATCTTTTTCAACGGTCTGCTTTGGTTCAGTTGTAGCTTTTTCTGTATCAGAGCCATCATCACTTAAGAAAATAGAGACGGCGACAATGACAATAAGAATCGAGACAACGGTGATTGCGATATTATATATTTTATTTACTTTTCTTTTTTGATCTCTCTGATTGAATCTTGAGCCCAAGGTCCATTCCTCCCTTACCATTTCGTACTGCCTCATTTTAACATGATTTGGCTAGAGATAGAAGGGAAGGCTTTCCTAGACTTTTCGTCAATTCTTGCACTAGTCCTGGTCCTTGGAGTACATAAGTTTTACAATATCTGAAAAAAGAGGCGTCATGCTGGTACTATTTTCATTCGTTTCAAAACTGACCGTAACCAATGCATATTTAGGATTTTTATAAGGGAAATAGCCTGCAAACCATTTATTGAGCTCCCCTTTTTCAGTTTCCATCTGTGCTGTTCCAGACTTGCCTGCGACCTCTACAGGCAAATCCTTCAAGGAAGCACCAGTCCCTTTCTCTTCGGTTACGACTTTCCGTAAGAGATGCTGCAGCTTCATTGTTGTATAGGGAGAAAGGGAATTTCCATCCATACTTTGATTTGGAAAGCTTACAACGGTCGTACTATTGTTAAATTCAACCTTTGACACGGCTTTAACCTGTTCTTTCTTACCGCCGCGGGCAATCGTCGCCATCATGTTGGCTATTGCAAGCGGTGTCGTTTGGACATCCTGCTGACCAATTGCTGTTTGGGCAATCATTTCAGGGTCCTTTTTTAAATCGTCATCATGCCAAACCTTTCCTTTTTGTTCATGATACAGTTGAGTAACTGCTGTATGATACACATCACCCTGCCATCCCGATTCGCCGATTAAGCCTAACATTTTTGCATATTTATCTAGATAGTCAGGGTCTTTCACAGCGATTTCCTGTGACAACTCGGCAAACGTCCTGTTACAGCTTTGAGCAAAGCTGTTTTCAAAATTAAGCATGCCCAGCTCCCTCTGTTTATCTGTTTTTCCTTTAATCGTCAAATTACAATTGAATGTTCTTGTAGGACTAGCTGCTTCATAATCAATTGCTGCTGCAGCTGTGACCGTTTTGAAAACGGAGCCCGGCGATTTTTGAGTAAGCATCATATTGATGGCTCCCTCGCCATTCGGATCCTTTATATCAAGGGCTGGACGTGATACCATGGCTACGATCTCACTTTTTTCTATATCAATCAGTACGAGCCCCCCTTTTTTTATCCCGCGTTCATCGACAAGCTTCTCCGCTTTTTCTTGGATTTCTTTATCAATCGTTGTTATAACTTTCACTGGATAGAGCGGGTTTGCAGGTTCTACGTATTTTACATCCACACCGAACATTGGACCGCCAGTAGCATCTACATGAAAAACGAGCTTTGATTCTCCTGCTGAAAGCAAGAATTCGTCAAAGGTTCTTTGCAGTCCAGTATTGCCGATCTTCGTTTCGGCAGCTAGTTCCATATCCGGGTAACGCTTTTTCTTTTCGGCATCTGATATATTCGTCGTGCCAATCAATTGCGCTGCCGGAGTTTGATCGTGATATAGCTTTTCTTTCACAGCAAAAACCCCAGGGATCTTCATTTCATTGATAGCCTTCGATTGGCTGGCCGTTAACTCAATCGGTTTATCTCCGCCAAAAACAAATGGTTCATCCGATTCCGCAATTGCCCTTTTCAACTCCGATTCCGGTCTGCCGATAATCGAGGCAATTTCATCTATAGGCCATGTCATTTTGTTCAAAAATGGAAACAGCACAAGGGTTGGAATCTCTTCATGGGCAAGCGGCTCTCCATTTCTGTCATAAAACTTCCCCCGCCCATCATCAATCTTTAAAATCTGCGACCGCTGGTTTACACTTGCTTCTATTAAATTCACATCATGTTTAGAGAAAGATTCTGTCGATACAAGTTGGATGTAGGCAAGCCTGCCTATGAGCATTAGCATCAAAGTAGCCAATACAATAGCCAGCATCCTCATTCGTTTCTTTTTCATAAAAATACACCTCGTAACCATTGTTGACGAGGTGTGAATTTTTAAACAATTATGAACAAATTTAAAGTTGCTTGATTTTCTACTTTTCTTCAACTTATAAAGAGACTAACATTATTCCGACAAAAAGAGGATGCCCTCAAGGGGCACCCTCTTTAAATGTCATTAGCTAATTGACACAATTTTAACGCTCATTTCGCCGCCAGGTGTCATAATCGAAACCTTGTCGCCAACTCTTTTTCCAATTAAGCTTTTGGCAATTGGAGAATCATTTGAAATTTTCCCTTCGAATGGATCCGCTTCAACGCTACCAACGATCGAATAGGTTTCTTCGTCACCGTTTGGAAGTTCTACAAACGTTACAGACTTTCCAAGTGATACTGTATCTGTATTCGAATCATTGCCTTCAATGATTTTTGCATTACGAATCATGTTTTCGATTGTAGTAATACGCCCTTCAACAAATGCCTGCTCTTCTTTTGCGGAATCGTACTCTGAGTTCTCAGAAAGATCTCCAAAACTGCGGGCGATTTTAATTCTCTCTACAACTTCTTTTCGTTTAACTGTTTTTAATTGTTCCAGTTCCTGTTCAAGCTTTGCTTTACCTTCATTAGTCATTGGATATTCTTTTTCAATTGCCAAAACCCTTCACTCCTTCAAATTCTTTACAGCAAGCATTCGCTGTGACAAGTTTATGTACTATATAAGTTCTTAACCCTAAATACTTGAGTCAGATTTATATATGCGCGCCTTTAATAATGAGCACGCTTTGATACTAAGAAACAAACCGTTCCTTAGTATATAAACCGACTGCATTGAGCAGCCGGTTCGTTCTGTATCAAGAATAGAGTATTGCGTTTTCCAACATTTGTCCAGTCTTTCCCAATAAATAAATGGGATTTTTAAAAAAACGAAGGAAAATGGCACCTATCATTATTTATGCTATGTTATTACAAAAAAGACTTTTGTTCAAGGATTGTTTGTATTTTTGTTACCATAAGGTCAATCGCCACATGGTTTTGACCACCTTCAGGAATGATGATGTCGGCGTAACGTTTCGTCGGTTCGATGAACTGATTGTGCATCGGTCGAACGACGCTGATGTATTGATCGATGACAGAATCTAAGGAACGGCCACGTTCTTTAATATCGCGCGTCATTCGGCGAAGTATCCGCAAGTCTGCATCAGTATCTACATAGAGCTTCATATCCATCAAATTTCGAAGGCGCTCATCTTCCAGCACCAGAATCCCCTCAAGAATGATAACATCCTGTGGTTCAACGGTGATGACTTCATCTGAACGTGTATGAATCGAATAATCATAAACAGGCTTTTCTATCGTTTCATAGCTTAGCAACGCATTAAGATGCTCGATTAACAAATCATTATCAAATGCGAGCGGATGATCATAATTTGTTTTCAATCGTTCTTCAAATGGCAGATGGCTCTGATCTTTATAATAATAATCTTGTTCGATCATCAAGATTGAATGCCCTTGAAAGAATTCAAAAATTGAACGGGTAACACTTGTTTTACCTGACCCTGACCCGCCGGTAACTCCGATGACTACTGGTTTTTTCCCTGTCATGTTAATTCTCCTTCCGCATCATATTGTTCACATATACTTGCTTGTCTACTTGAATGCGGACAATTTGAAGCGGATGGCGTGCTGCGTCCAACTCATTACCTGACTCATCCCAGATAGTGCCTATTTTTTGAGTGAAGTTTTCGATTTCCGGTCCGAAAAATTCCACTTCATCACCAGGCTTGAAGAAGTTACGCTGCTGAAGGGTTACGATTTGAGTTTCCTCATTGTAATCAAGCACCAGTCCAGCGAAGTCGAAGCGAGTCTTTACGGTATGATTCCCGAACATTTGCTGTTTATACCCAGGAATTTCTCCCTCCATGAACGCCGATGCTGTCTCGCGGTTCGCACATTTGTCCAGTTCTTCCAACCATTCTTGCTTAATCTTGAAATTATCCGGATCGGCACAATACGCATCAATCACTTTACGGTAAACACTGATAACTGTAGCGATATAATGAATGGACTTCATCCGGCCTTCGACTTTCAAGCTATCAATGCCGATTTCAATCATGCCAGGCAAAGATTCAATCAATTTCAAGTCTTTTGGACTCATTGCGAATGGAGCATCTTCTTTATCAAATAAAGCTTTTTCCCCGTCTTGATTTAATTCATATAAATCATAATCCCAACGGCAAGACTGGCAACAGCCGCCGCGGTTCGAATCACGTGCAGTCATATGGTTTGAAAGAGTACAGCGTCCAGAATAGGCGATACACATTGCACCATGAACGAACGCTTCGATTTCTATATCGACTTTCTCCTTCATTTCGCGGATTTCATCAGCACTCGTCTCACGTGCCAAAACCACACGCTCTAGACCTTCCTCTTTCCAGTACTGAACAGCCTTCCAGTTCGACAACGACTGCTGTGTGCTTAAATGGATTTCAACGTTAGGAGCAACCCGCTTACAAGTTTCAATGATTAACGGATCAGCAACGATAATTCCATGAACTCCCGCATCCTGAAGGCCTTCCAGATATTCTTCAAGTCCATCGATATTTTCATTATGAGCGAAGATATTCGTAGTCACATATACTTTAGCACCATATTTTTTAGCGAATTCGACGCCTTCCTTCATTTCCTCAAAAGTGAAGTTACCCGCATTTGAACGAAGTCCGTATTCCTGTCCACCAATAAACACAGCATCTGCGCCATAATGGACAGCTATTTTTAATTTTTCCAGGTTGCCAGCGGGAGCCAGCAATTCTGGTTTTTTAACAATGACTCTCTTTCCATCAACTATTTTGGAAATTTTATTAGCAATAGCATTCAAGGCTATTCCTCCTCTTTCTCTTACCCTTTTCTTTAATAAACCGATTCTTTAAAGAAGAATCCTGTATCCAACTCACGGTTTTCCGGCTGAATCGCTTTAACTTTTTCATATAGTTCTGTTTTCATATCATCATAACGGTCCGTATCTTCTACACATACATCAATCGCTTCACGATATAATTTTGTTATTTCTACGATATACTCAGGCGTTTGTAGCACCCCTTCAATTTTCAAAGAATCAATATCCGCTTCAATTAATTCCTGAAGTTCATCAATCATGCACATATCGTTCGGACTCATGATATGCGTTCCATTTTCGTCTTCATAAATCGGATATTTATTTTCACGTTCCTTGTCATGCAGGAACATACTTTTTTGTTCCTTCCGATTTTCCACTTCTAACGCTTTGCCTTGGTATTCGAAATAGTTACCTAGCAGCGAGCGCTTCGATTGGAACATGCACGTCATACCATGGACCTGCACTTCAATCTCGACTTCGGCATTTTCCTTCATTTCAACAATTTCGTCCAAACTTATTTCACGAGCAGCCAAGGCACGGACAGCACCGCGTTTTCCCCAATAATTACACGTGTACCAGTTCGTTACCGTCATTTCTGTATTCCAGTGCAACGGCATATCCGGCGCTACAGCTCGAACGGCCATTAGGACAGCAGGATCTCCGAAGATAATCCGGTCGGCCCCTGCTTCCTTAAGGAAAACGACATATTCTTCAAGCTCGTCCACTTTTTCATTATGAAAAATAGCATTCATAGACACGTATACTTTTTTACCTGCTGCATGTGCAAGTTCAATTGCTTTCTTGACGTCCTCACGTTTGAACTCCCCTGCTAGACGAAGCGCATAACGTTGTTCCCCGATAACGAATGCATCAGCACCCGCATCGATAAGCGCTGTAATATGAGTGACACTTGTCGGAGTCACGAGTAATTCAGGCTTTTTCATTTTTGTCACCTCTATGTTTACTTATGGCCACACCATCACCAATCGGCAGAATTACTGTATCGTAATGTGGATGGTTGTGTAACCAATTGTTAAAGTCTCTAATTTTTTTTATAAGAGCACGTTTTCGTCTCGTCATTTCCATTTCTTCTATGTTTTCAGCAACCAAGCCTTTAAATAATACATTATCAGTAATAATAATGCCAGCATCCTTCAGGAATGGCTCAAACAGCTCAAAGAAGCGCTTGTACTGCCCTTTAGCTGCATCAACAAAGATGATATCAAACGGACCATGTTCTTTTACTAGCGGCCCTGCTTCAAGGGCATCCCCTTCAATAAGGGTAATCCGTTCCAAAAGGTCAGCCTTAGCAAAATTAGCTCTCGCTTGTTGAATTCGAGCTTCATTCCGTTCAAGTGTGACGATACGTGCTTCTGGCAAGGTTTCAGCCATTCTTATAGCCGAATAGCCAATCGCTGAACCAACTTCCAATATCGCCTGCGGTTGATGAAGCCTCAAAATCTGGAGTAGCACCTCTATACCTTCAGGCTCCATGATCGGCACATTATTTTCCAGTGCAAAATCCTCTAACTCCTTAATTAAACCCGTACGTTCCGGGATTAAGGTATGAAGATATTTTTCTATTTTTCCGTTCAAGACATTTCCTCCAATAATAAGAAAAACGAAAGCGCTTTGGTTGGTTCAAGCAGAAGATGAGCTGGACCGAAAGATAATCAGTACCTTTCAAGTGCCATCATCTTTACACAACATGCTGAAACCAGTATGCTTGACGATCTATATTTCCTTATCTTTCAAAATAAAACCCGGCAATCGCCGAGTTACAGTCATCGATAAAAATCGGATCTGAAATTTCACTTTTACTATTCTATCATAAAAACAAGGGGAAAGTAATATCCCTCCCCCCTAGTCGCTTTAGCTATCAGCTATTATTTATTGGTAATATGTTCTGCCTTTTTATTATTGTGATCTTCCAACGTTTTCGAATAAAGAACTTCTCCTTCAGGTGTTGCCAAGAAGTATAAGAAATCTGTCTTCTCAGGCTTTAACACCGCATCAATCGATGTTGTTCCGGCATTGGCAATCGGACCTGGCGGCAACCCCTTGTTCTTATACGTATTATACGGAGACTTCACCTCAAGGTCTTTGTATAGCACCTTACTTTTATGTGAACCTTTTGCATACAAAACGGTCGGATCGGTTTGTAGCGGCATACCTTTCTTGATACGATTATAGAAGACGGAAGCAATTTTCCCACGGTCTACCTGGGCAGTTGCCTCTTCTTCAACAAGCGAAGCAAATGTCAACATCTGATGAACAGAATAATCTTTTTTACTCATCTGAGTTTCATATGCCTGCAAGGTCTCTTCCGTTTTCTTCAGCATCTCAATTACTACTGCTTCTAAAGACGGTTTTTCCTCATAAAAGTCATAGGTCGCTGGGAATAGATACCCTTCAAGCGGATACAAAACATTTTTATTCTCAATCTCCGACGTTAACAGCTCCGGAAATCTCTCTTGCATGGAATTAACGAATTTCTCACTATTCAATGTCTTAAAAATTTCTTTCGGATCTTGATCCGTCTTCACGGCAATGATATCGGCAATCTGAACAAGCTGCTTTCCTTCCGGAATCGTTATTTTCAGGGCCGCTTCTTTCATAAGTTTCCCAGTTTTGATGCTAGTCACAATATCTTGAATTGGCATGGATGGTGATAATTTATACTCACCTGCCTGGAAACCGGATTCATTTCGGAATTTAATATAATATTTGAATACACGGGCATCCTTGATTATCCCTTGCTCTTCAAGCAATGTTGAAATTCCATTCACGGAAGAACCGATTGGAATTTTCACTTTCTTAATCGTGTCATCGTCAGGATCAACTGGCTTCATGGCTGAATTGATATATAAAAAGCCCACAAGACCAACTATCCCGATTAATAAAATTAGCGAAGCTATCGTAATCATGATAATTTTACGAACAAGCCTTGCTTCTCCTTGCTGTTCTAACAATTTCATTCGAATATGTTCCTTTTTTGATAAATTATGATCTTTTTCATCCATTTTCATTCCCCCTGCAAACTCACACCAACTACATAATGGTTCCTAGAAGATGCTTTCTCTAATTAGACTTTGCTTCGAATATTATACTAAAACCAACAAATAAATACATGTTTTTTGCAAAACTACATTCGTTATTACTCTATTTATGGCAAAATCGCACTAGTTTTGTCAATATACAGGTGTTATTTAATAGGGAATTAGTGATATTTTTTAGTAATCAGCTGTAATAGACTTTCATGAGATTTTCTTCAAATACGAGTGGTGTTTCAGACATTTGATAAAATAAAAAGAATATTTATGTGGTTATGCTACTATTAATTTTAGATAAAGAAAGGTGTGAAGGAGTTGGATAATTCTTATTTTGTTGGTTGGGGGACACTAGCACTCATTAATGCCGGGCTTGCTCAAGGTAAAAATAGAACGGCTTTGAAATGGTTCATATTATCATTATTTTTAGGTCCACTCGCCACTTTTATTCTTTTGTTTGTGGAGAAAAGATAAGGATTTTTTGGTACATAATGAAAAAAACTGACCTAGGTTTAAGGTCAGTTTTTATATATATTATTCTTCTTCAGCTTCTTCTTGGTCAAGGAATGTATTTAACATTTCTTCGACTAGATCCCATTCTTCTTCTGTTTCGATTGGTGCAAGTTCACCATCTTTATTATCTTCGCTTGGTGTGAATGATGAAGCGTGGATTTCAATTTCTTCCTCGTCATCTTCAGCAGACATCGGATAGTAAAGTACATAAGATTTGTTAAATTTATCAGAATCGAATGTGAACAGGATTTCGCAAAGCTGCTCGTTTCCGTTTTCATCTACTACTGTAATGTTGTTTTCGCCGTGTTCCATTTGTATTCACCTCATATTGAATTTGTTTGTCTGTCCAAGAAACCTTGTAGAATCATGACAGCTGCCATTTTATCAATGACTTTCTTACGTTTGCTTCGGCTCACGTCCGCCTCAAGAAGAACACGTTCAGCCGCCATCGTTGTCAACCGTTCATCCCAGAGAAACACCGGCAGCTTGAATTTGTTTTCTAAACGTTTGGCGAAATCTTGGCTGATCTCACCGCGCGGTCCAACGGTTCCGTTCATATTTTTGGGTAAACCGAGGACAATTTTAGAAACTTCATGTTCTTTTATTATTTCATTGAGACGTTTAAAGCCGAAGTCATTTCCAGCTTCGTTAATTTTGATTGTTTCCAATCCTTGTGCAGTCCAACCCATCGCGTCACTCACAGCAACGCCGATGGTTTTTGAACCTAAATCAAGTCCCATTGTGCGCATTAGTATTCCTCTCGATGGTTCTTAAGATACGATTTAACCAATTCTTCAATGATCTCATCGCGTTCAAGCTTACGAATAATGTTTCGAGCATCCATATGGCGCGGGATGTAGGCCGGGTCACCAGATAATAGATAACCGACAATCTGGTTAATCGGGTTATAACCTTTTTCCTGAAGTGCAACATAAACTTGAGACAATACTTCCTGTACATCTCTTTCGAATGGTTCTTCGGGAAAATTAAATTTCATCGTTTTATCAAAGGAACTCATTATCATGCACCTCTCCTCAGCGTCCAGAATCCATTATTATCTTCATTGTACAACACTTTTCATTGATTATGAAATCGTTAAGACCCATTCTTCAACAAAATTAAGTGCTGCATCTAATTTTTCTGGGTCTTTTCCACCGGCTTGTGCCATATCTGGACGGCCGCCGCCGCCTCCACCGCAACGTGATGCGACTTCTTTAATTAATTTACCGGCATGGAAACCGCGTTCGATATAATCCTTCGTAACTCCGGCAATCAAATTGACTTTATCGCCTTGAGCCGATCCTAATACGATAATGACAGAATCAAGCTTTTGTTTCAAATCATCTGCCATAGCACGTAGATTATTCATGTCAGTAGCTTGAACTTTTGCCACTAATACTTGTACACCATTAATTTCTTTTACGTTAGAAACAAGGCTTCCTGCTTCAATATTACTTAATTTTGCAGTCAAGCTTTCATTTTCACGATGAAGATCTTTCACTTCCGCTAAAACTGTTTCAATTCTTGAAGGTACATCTTTCAAGTTTGTTTTCAATTTAGCAGCTGCGTCTTTTAATACACCGATTTGGTCAGTCATCAATTTGTATGCTCCTGCTCCTGTTACTGCTTCGATCCTGCGTGTACCCGCACCGATGCCGCTTTCAGAAACAATTTTGAACAAGCCGATTACCGCTGTATTCGGGACGTGAACACCGCCGCAAAGCTCAAGACTATAATCGCCAATTTGAACGACACGGACTATCTTGCCGTATTTTTCGCCGAACAAGGCCATCGCGCCCATTGCCTTTGCTTCTTCAATGTTTTTATAATCCGTATTCACTTGTAAGCTTTGCCAAATTTTTTCATTTACAATCGTTTCAATCTGTTCAATCTCTTCTGCTGTAATCTGACCGAAGTGAGAGAAGTCAAAACGAAGACGCTCAGCTTGTACCAGTGAACCAGCTTGGTTAACATGTGTTCCTAGTACATCTTTCAAGGCTTGATGTAAAAGATGTGTCGCCGTATGATTTTTCGTAATATGGATGCGGTTTTCTTGATCTACCGCAGCAACAATTTCAGTGTCTGTAGTCAAAGTGCCGGCTACAACAGTTACACGGTGCAGGTTTTGGCCATTTGGTGCTTTCTGAACATCATGTACATTCACTTTAACGGATTCACTAGCCATCGTTCCTTTATCAGCTATTTGTCCGCCGCTTTCTGCATAGAAAGGTGTTTGGTTCAGAATCACCTGAACTTCTTCGCCTTCTTGCGCTTCTGTTACAAGCTCGCCATTTTTCACGATTGCCGCAACTTTTGCATCAACTGCCACCTGATCATATCCGACAAATTCACTTTCAACTTTAATGTCGCCTAATACTCCACCTTGAATCTGCATGGAATCCACATCTTGACGCGCAGAGCGAGCACGTTCACGCTGTGCTTCCATTTCTTTTTCGAAGCCAGATTGATCAATCGTCATGCCTTCTTCTTCCGCATATTCTTCCGTTAATTCGATTGGGAAGCCGTATGTGTCATACAAACGGAATGCATCGCTACCTGGAATGACTGTTCCGCCTTTTTCTTTTTCTTTTTTGATGACTTCAGAAAGAATAGCTAGTCCATCATGAAGCGTTTCATGGAACCGTTCCTCTTCATTCTTGATTACTTTCGCAATGAATTCTTTATTAACGAGAACTTCTGGGTAGAAATCTTTCATGATTTCACCAACCACTGTCACAAGCTCGAACATGAATGGACGGTTAATGTTGATTTGCTTCGCATAACGAACCGCTCTACGAAGTAAACGACGTAGCACATAGCCGCGACCTTCATTGGATGGAAGTGCTCCGTCTCCAACAGCAAATGCTACTGTACGTATATGGTCGGCAATGACTTTAAATGCCACATCTTTTTCTACATCGACACCATATTTCACATCAGAAATTTCTTCAACAGCTCTAATAATTGGGATGAACAGGTCTGTATCATAGTTTGTAGCCACATTTTGCACGACTGAAGCCATACGTTCTAGACCCATGCCTGTATCAATATTTTTCTTCGGAAGCGGTGTGTAAGAACCGTCAGGATTATGGTTAAATTGAGAGAACACAAGGTTCCAAACCTCTAAATGCCGTTCATTTTCGCCACCTGGATATAATTCTGGATCATTCGGGTCATCACCATATTCTGGGCCACGGTCATAGAAAATCTCCGTATTCGGGCCACTTGGACCTTCACCGATATCCCAAAAATTTTCTTCCAAACGGATGATTCTTTCAGCAGGAACACCGATTTTTTTATTCCAAAGCTCAAATGCTTCGTCATCTTCCGGGTGGATTGTCACCGCTAATTTCTCTTTGTCAAAACCAATCCATTTTTCGTCGGTCAAAAATTCCCATGCCCATGTAATTGCTTCTTCTTTGAAGTATTCACCAATTGAGAAGTTACMAAGCATTTCGAAAAACGTATGATGACGCGCAGTTTTCCCCACGTTTTCAATATCGTTTGTACGAATTGCTTTTTGTGCATTTGTAATCCTTGGATTTTCAGGAATTACCCGTCCGTCAAAATATTTCTTTAACGTTGCTACCCCAGAGTTGATCCATAGCAATGATGGATCTTCATGAGGAACCAATGACGCACTTGGTTCAATGTTATGGCCTTTTTCACTAAAAAAATCTAAATACATTTGGCGGATTTGAGCACCAGTTAAATACTTCATCTATATATCCTCCTTTAAAATTATGTAATTTTGAGCACACAAAAAACTCCCATCCCAAAAACAGGGACGAGAGTTAACTCGCGGTACCACCCTGATTATGGACGTAGAAAAAGCCTTCGTCCATCACC
>NZ_JBFUIB010000075.1:0-13928 GCF_056402095.1 Peribacillus sp. P4_C12 | reverse complement strand
GAGTATGGGGCTCATTTTCCTGTAGTGGAGGTGGACGCTTCGTTTTATGCGGTCCAGCCTAAGAGGAACAGCGAAAAGTGGGTATCCGAGACACCGGTTCCTTTTCAATTTGTTGTAAAAGCCTATCAAGGGATGACAGGGCATCAGCGTGGAGAAATTCCTTTTGAAAATAAAAAAGAAATGTTTAAAGCTTTCCGTGACTCTCTTGAAGCCTATCAAAAAGCCGGCAAGCTAGCAATGGTGCTGTTTCAATTTCCACCATGGTTTGATTGTAAGCGGGAGAATGTAAACTATTTACGGTGGTGCAAAGCAGAGATGGGGGATACTCCAGTAGCTATTGAGTTCCGGAATCAAAGCTGGTACAGACCCAACATGTATCAGCAAACCCTGGACTTTATCCAAAAGGAAGGTTGGATTCATACTGTATGTGATGAGCCGCAGGCAGGAGAAGGGTCCATTCCTATTGTGCTCGAGTCTATACATCCAGATAAAACCTTAGTTCGCCTTCATGGCCGCAATATCCATGGTTGGCAAAAGCCTTCTTCAGGGGATAATTGGCGGGAAGTTCGTTATTTATACCGATACAATCATCAGGAATTGACCGAATGGGTGGAGAAAATCAGGAAATTAGAAAAACAGAGTAAGGATATATATGTCCTTTTCAATAATAACTCAGGCGGAGATGCCGCAGATAATGCCAAGCAGATGATTGAGATGCTTGGTATAGAATATGAAGGGCTAGCCCCTAAGCAGCTTGGTTTGTTTTAAGCGTCATTATATAATTAATAAATTAGCTGATGTGACAAACTAGTAAGGGATCGCGAGGCCCACAAACAGATAAAGGCGGATTTCTTCATGGTATGGTTAGTATTAGTGGGTATTGGGTTATTAGCAGGCTCAATCGGCGCTCTCATTGGCCTGGGTGGCGGCATAATCATAGTACCTTCCCTTTTGTTTCTAGGTACATCGACAGATATTATCGATGAACTAACACCTCAAGTCGCCGTCGGTGTTTCAACTGTTATTATGATTTTTACCGGGTTATCTTCTACTTTATCCTATATGAAGCATAAAGTAGTCGATTATAAGGCTGGCTTAATTTTCTTTATAGGCAGTGCTCCTGGAGGAATAATTGGAGCCTATGTTAATAAAAACCTTGATGTGGAAGCCTTTTCGTTGTACTTTGGAATCTTCATGGTATTAATGGCTTTGGTTTTATTAGTAAAAGGCCGCCTGAAGCCTATGGTATTCAAACCTGGAACAGGGAAGGTCGTAAAAACGTATAAAAATAAAAATGGACAAGTATCTTCTTATGGATATTACCCTCTGGTAGCGATATTAATTGCTTTCGTCGTTGGATTCAGTTCCGGTTTATTTGGGATTGGCGGAGGTTCCTTAATGGTTCCAGTAATGATACTGATGTTCTTCTTCCCGCCGCATATGGCTGTAGCGACGTCGATGTTCATGGTGTTTCTGTCTTCCATTACTAATTCGATTGCACATATTTCGCTTGGTAATGTAAATTGGCCATATGCTTTTGCCCTTATTCCCGGAGCCTGGTTTGGCGCAAAATTGGGTGCATTTATTAATACACGCTTAAAAAGTACATCGCTCGAAAATATGTTGAAAATTGTGCTGATAATCATTGGTCTACGTCTTATATACCAAGGTATTACAGGATAACGAGGAGGAAAAAATGTCAGAAATCATTCATATATATCACACCAATGATCTTCATAGTCATTTTGAAAACTGGCCTCGTATTGATAAGTTTCTTAAAGAAAGAAGACAACTTCATCAAGAAACGGGAGAAGAAGCGATCATACTAGATATAGGAGATCATGTTGATCGCTGGCACCCATATACAGAAGGTACTTTAGGGAAAGGGAATATTGAACTGCTGAATGAAGCGGGTTATCAATATGTAACAATCGGCAATAATGAAGGAATCACTTTGCCGCATGAAGCGTTAGACTCCTTATATGAGAATGCAAAGTTCCAAGTGCTGGCAGCCAATATCTATAACCAGAATAATGAAAGACCGGAATGGGCGCTGCCTTATTGGATACATACGACGGCAAAAGGTACAAAGATTGCCATGATAGGATTGACTGCTTATTTTCAAAAGTTTTATTCAGCTATGGGTTGGGAACTAACCGAACCATTTGCGGAATTAAAGACACAGCTACATAAGATTAAAGGTGAAGCAGATGCAATCATCATACTTTCCCACCTAGGCATTCATGATGACGAAAGAATGGCAGAGGACTTTCCCGAGATTGATGTCATTCTTGGTGCACATACCCATCACATACTTCATCAAGGCAAATTAGTCAATAATACGCTTCTTTGTGGTGCTGGGAAATATGGCTTTTTTATTGGACAGGTAGAAATGTCCGTCAATGAAGAAATGAAAGTCTGTAAAAAGAGGGCTATGCTCTATGATACAAACGATCTTCCAGAATTAGAGAATGAACGATCTTGGATTGAAGAGATGTACCAGGCCGGAGGAGAGACTCTTCAACAAGTCGCAGTAAACTTACCCGAGTCTTTGGAAAATGAATGGTTTAAAGTTAGTCCGCTTACTGAAATCCTTGGGGAGGCTTTAAGGGAGTGGAGTGAGGCAGATTGTACCTTTTTGAATGCAGGCCTGCTACTTGATGGTTTGTTAAAGGGACCTGTCACAAAAGGGGATATTCACCGAATCTGTCCACACCCGATTAATCCATGCATCGTTGAGGTTAACGGTAATGAATTAAAGGAAATCTTAATGCAATCGAGAAATGAGGAGTGGCCTCATATTCAGGTAAAGGGGTTCGGTTTCCGTGGGAAAATCATGGGAGTCATGCATTATGATCAAATAGAATTTAAAGAAGTTACAAAAGGAATAGTAAAAGAGATTCTTATAAATGGGGAAAAGCTTCAGCCTCATAAGTCCTATAAACTTGCGATACCGGATATGTTCACGTTTGGGCACTTCTTTCCAAGTATCCAGCGCTCTAATCGAAAAGATTACTTATTGCCGGAATTTTTACGGGATATCCTATTATGGAAGTTGAAAAAAGTATATCCGAATGAATAGGCTATAAACACGGTTTCTCCCTTTTTTTCATAAAGTATGGGGAAGAAAGGGGCGAAACCAATTGATTAACATGATGCCAATAATACTTGAAAATCATACATTCCTAGCTATTTCTGTCCAACTGCCCAAAACCAATTTGCTTGCTGTCGCGTCCGAAAAAGGGTATATAATGTGCGGTGCTCTAGATATCGGACTACTAAATGATAAATTGAAAAATCGTAAGATCCTTGCAGGAAGGGCAACCGGTGTTAAGTCGATTGAAGAGCTTTTAGATGCACCACTTGAATCGGTTACATGGGAGGCCGCGGAAAAGGGCATTCATCCAGGGATGATTGGAAAAAAGGCATTAATGAAAATGATTTAATCAGGAGGGCTTTCCTTTATCTAGAGGGAGCCTTGTTTTTAATTCAACTAGATAAATCAATATTTTTTTACAAATATGTACAATAACGGATTGATTTTTCTAGATATTGTACGATAATCCTTATAAAGGAATATGAACGTGGATTTACAAATCTTGAATGGGGAAACGGAGTATAATTATGAGGCTATCTATTACAGAGTCTCTCACCCCAGGAGCCAAGCTCGGAAAAAGCATCTATAATGAGCGGGGTAATATCCTATTGGCTGAGGGCCTAACATTAACGCAGAACATGATTAATCGACTGGTTTTCCTTAATATTCCCTTTGTCTACATTCAAGACTCAAGGACGGATGACATTATTCCTGCGCCTACAATCGCTGGGGGATTAAGGCGAGACGCTATTCAAACGATAGAAAGCACTTTTCTGGGCTTGAAATAAATATGAAGCTGGATGGTTCGTTTACGATAGAGAAGGCCAACGTTAAGTTCACTCAAATAGTAAGAAACATCATGGAAGAGTTGAACAGGAATAAAGAGTTACTGACTTTATTGGCTGATGTTTATACATATGATGATTATATTTTTACTCATTCCTTTAATGTGACCTTATATACACTGGCAATTGGGATGGAATTGAACATAAATAAAAAGAATCTAGAAGCTCTTGGGCTTGGAGCGATCTTGCATGATGTCGGGAAAATACTTGTCCCTGTGGATACTTTACGAAAAACCGGTAAGTTAACAGAAGATGAGTTTGAGCAAATCAAGAAGCACGCCGATTATGGGTTCCAACTTATAAAAAATGTACACACTGTATCACTCCTAGTTGCGAATTGTGCTTATCAGCATCACGAAAGATTAGATGGATCTGGTTATCCCCGTGGTATCAAAGGGGATGAAATCCATTATTTCGGTAAGATTATTGCCGTGGCTGATGTGTTTGATGCCGTTACGTCTAACCGGGTTTACCGCAAGGCTATGATGCCGCATGAGGGCTTGGAAATTCTTTATGCCGGAGCAGGAAGGAAGTTTGACAATACGATCATTGAGGCTTTCCGCCGGGCGGTTGCTATATACCCAAATGGACTATTTATTGAATTGAATGATGGGAGAAAAGGGGTCGTGACTGCTCAAAATGAGGGAATAGGAGACCGTCCCATGATACGAATCATTGAGGAAAATGGTGAACAGATAGTAGAGCCCTATGAAGTGAATTTGAAGAAAAACCTGCACTTGCTGATTAGGAAATGCCTAAACATACAAGAAACAGCCTAACCTGTTACTGGTTAAGCTGTTTTTTTATTCCTTGCTATCCTTCATAATGGCCGGAGGGACTGAGCCGCTTCCGTTGCTGTAATAACTAGGTACGTCACCATTAATCAGTATATCTCCAACCTTTACTTCCTGACTCACCTTAGTTTCCTCAGATAGTGAGGGGATGACAATTTGAATATTGACATTAAAATCAACGGTTAATTCATAATAAATGTTATTGATACCAGCGTTGGTCAGTTTGGTCTTTAAATCTGATTCAACGTTTCCAATGACAGACATTTTCACAGGAATCTCAGGTCCGTAATTTGAAAGAAGGTTATTTCCGGTAACTACACCAAGAGGTATATAGTACACAACGCTTTTATATTGTTCATCATTGAGTTTCGCTTTGCCGGTTTCAGTAAAAGGGTTTCCTTTTTTGATTCCTAGTTTATTTTGAATATCTTTAGTAATGTTGGATCTCAATTCACTATAAATCGTTGGATTGAAGCTGTAAGAAGAAGGGGCCCCCTCACCGCCTTTGCTGGTAGTGATCATTTCTTTCATATCAACCTTTGATATATTCTCATCAACAGCTTCATGAATCGTTTCTGTAGCAATACGCGTGATTTCTTTTTCAGCCACGCTCATGATAACGGGTTCGATTGCTTTATCAACATACCAGAGTGTAGAGATGCTCGATATGATAAAAAGGATAAAAGAATAGAGAAATACTTTTCGGGTAGGAAGAGGTCCCTTTTTTCGGAATTTTTTTGGGCGAAATCTTTTTCGGAACACGCTTTAGCCCCCTTTACTAATACTTATGCATAAAGTTCAGGGGTTTATGTTCGTTTCAAAAAAAAGCAGCGGGAAATTTCCCGCTGCTCACTTTTGCTTTTTCGCTAAATCTTTCCTTTCCCACATCTTTAAATAAGGGTAGGGGTCGAAGCTCCACTCTGTTATTCCGTTGTCTTTGTACATTCCGTAATGAAGATGTGGGGGGAATTTACCGGATGTACCTGGAGGACCATAACCCGTACTGCCGACACCACCGATTATTTGGCCAGGCTCAACGATTTGGCCGACTTTTAATCCATCAGAAAAACCACTTAAATGGGCAAAGTAATGATACGTATTATTTAAATCACGAATACCAATTCGCCAGCCTCCGAATTTATTCCAGCCTTTCATTTCAACAATTCCATAACTAGTTGACCGTACAGGAAGGCTATAGTCTGCAAAAATATCAGTTCCCTCATGGATTCTCCTGCCGCCCCACCCACGAGCACTTCCCCATGTATTTAAATACGTATAATGAGTCCTTACTGGAACAGGGAAAGCTTTCTCCTGCAAATCCAGCCGGTCATATTTTTTATAAATCATGGAGTTGCCGATAATTATGCTAACTGTTTTATCTCGTTTATAATAATTCCAGAGGCCGATCCGGATATTATCTTCGTCAGTTCCGTAATTAAGAAGATACTTTGCAAAGGCATATAAACGATCGGTATCATTGGTAATATCAGCTTTCCCGTCACCATTCCCATCTTGACCTAATCCATCAAAAAATGTGATTGTAAGCGGATTTACATCATTTAAGTTGGGATTAAGAGCCCCTCTCCACTTAGAAGGTTCAATATTAATCCCTATTAAGCCCTTTGCCGGCTCTAGGTCCCTGCGGGCAAGTCTCAGGCTATGCTCATATTGATCAGCTGCTGCTAGATAATACCAAGGAATTTGGAGAGTTGTTTCCATGTTTTTATAAAGCTCCATTCTCCCTGGATAAGGATCAGGGGTGTCAGCAGCATTTGCAACTAGGCTTTGAGTATTCAAAAAACACAAACAAGCTAGGGTAAAAAGGAATACTTTTTTCAACGGGGCAGGCTCCTTTCATATTGCTATCCGTATTTATAAAGACATCAGTTTGTCTATCTTTTATAAGTTTTACTGATTTAGCTTTAAACATGAAAAATAAATGATGGGAAACTCACTATAACTTGTCTAAATGTATTATTATTGTTAAAGTAGGGTGTGTTAATTTCTATAGAATGGAGTGACATTTTCATGTCTGCTACAAATAAAGAAATTCTTCGTAAACCAGATTGGTTAAAAATAAAGCTTAATACCAATGAGAATTACATTGGTTTAAAAAATATGATGCGKGARAAAAAKCTGCATACTGTTTGTGAAGAAGCAARATGTCCKAATATTCATGAATGCTGGGCAGTTAGACGAACTGCCACATTTATGATTTTAGGTGAGATCTGTACAAGAGCGTGCCGCTTTTGTGCTGTTACAACTGGACGTCCAAACGAATTAGATTGGGCTGAACCTGAACGCGTTGCAGATTCCGTTGTATTGATGAATTTAAAACATGTTGTAATTACGGCTGTTGCCCGTGATGATTTAAAGGATGGTGGCGCTGAAGTTTTCGCTGAAACGGTTCGTGCTATCCGACGCAAAAATCCATTTACATCGATTGAGGTATTACCATCAGATATGGGCGGAGTGTATGATAATATCAAGATATTGATGGATGCTAAACCTGACATTCTAAACCATAATATAGAGACAGTCAGAAGCCTTTCCGACCGAGTGCGGGCGCAAGCTAAATATGAACGTTCTTTGGAGCTTTTAAGAAGAGCCAAGGAGATGTATCCTGAGATCCCAACGAAGTCGAGTTTAATGGTCGGCTTAGGTGAAACGAGGGAGGAAATCCTTGAAACAATGGATGACCTAAGGGCGAATAATGTGGATATCATGACGATCGGCCAGTATCTACAACCGACTAAAAAACATTTAAAGGTGTTGAAATACTACACACCAGAAGAGTTCAATGAATTGAAAGAGAGGGCACTGGAAAAAGGCTTCAGTCATTGTGAATCCGGTCCGCTTGTCCGTTCTTCTTATCATGCAGATGAACAGGTTAATGCCGCAGCAAAACATAAGCAAATTAAAGGTGAAGAATTATTGAAATAGAAAGAAATAAGGACCGAAAATATTCGGTCCTTTCATTTTATTCATTTCTTAATCAGTAAATAAGATAATTAAAAATTGTCCGTTTTTTGTTGGATGTTATCATGATGATCACTTTTATCGTTAACCATTTCACCGTTCTCGTTTTCCACATCACTCATTTTGTGTCCTTGAGGTGACTTTAGCATGCGTTTAATGGTCTCTTCGATAGTATAGTCGACACCTTTGCTGTCGGACTGCAGTGTTGCGAAGTTTTCGACATTTTGGGCAAGTGTTGGATCATCACTGACATAAACATGATAGTAGCGGGGGACGATAGACATTGCCGTACGCTTCACTTGATCCGCGGTGTCGGTTCGATTCTTGGTATTTGTATCATATACGACAAGAACTTCCTCATCAGTTACGAGGGTAGCGGCATCATTGACATTTGGAAGCTGAACGCTTAGTGTTGAAATAATATCAGCCAATTGTTCACGGTCAACGGTAGCTGTTTTATTAGAAATGTTACGGCCCTTAATGGTCGTTTTATTGGTGCGGGTAAAACCAAAATCATCACTTTTGTTGTCATGATTACGATAATCCTCGTCATAATATTGAGTTGGATTATTTACATTTGTAGGATTATCGGCATTATTGTTGGGACCCATACCTTGATCTTTATCTTTATTAGTAGCACAGCCGGTTAGTGCAATAATTGAACTTAAACCTACTGCTATTATTGTTTTTTTCATTAAAAAACACCCCCTGTAACCTTAGGATGAACATATTTCTCTAATTTTCGCTTAGTAATTGATGGGGAATCAGTTATAATTTAAAGAAGGAATGTATTTTTGAGAGGTGAAATGAATGATTAACATCAATAACCTGACCTATGAAATAATCGAAGACGAAAGAGAAGGTTATAACGAAGAAGCGTTTAAAGCCAGATACAGTGAGATTTTAACGAAGTATGATTTTATCGTAGGGGATTGGGGTTACGGTCAATTGAGACTGCGCGGATTTTTTGATGATTCTAATCAGAAAGCAACCTTCGATACAAAAATAAGTACGCTCAGCGAATATTTATATGAGTACTGCAATTTTGGCTGTCCATATTTTGTTGTGAAAAAAATAAAGAAATAAAAAAGGCCAGAATGCATTCTGGCCTTTAACTTTAAGAGCTTCCATATCCTTCATAAGGAGGCTGTTCAGGCTTTTCCGGATCATCATGTGTAGGATGAGCACCAGGATATTTACGCGGTAAGTCTTCGTGCAATGATTTATTTTCAAAATTAAAGGCACTTTGAGATCGTTGTCCTTCCTGCCATGGTGTACTTTTATTCTCGACAGGGGCATCTTGTGCTATTGTGGATCCAAAAGGTCCTTCGGGAAATTCTTCAGGAAGTAAAAAATCCCGCTGCTTTTCAACATTGGAGAAATCGTGGTATGTTTCCTCTTCTTTTTCCAAGGTAAACCCTCCTCATGTAATCGTACATTCAGTAGGTTTTCCCGTTAAAGAAAAAAACTTTAGCATTTAGACGATTTCCATTAAAAAGTGACTTAGTTCCTCTGCTTCTGCTTCTGTTAACTGAAAGGCATGTTCAAGATAGCCTTCCTCTTCTAAATCATCCGGTCCAATAATTGCGAAACGGTTACTCTGCATGTTTAATACAAGCTTCTTGCCATAAAAGCGGTCGGTAGTCGTAATGGCCAAATCAAATCTTGATTCCTCACCCATAAAACTAATAAACCGGGTTTTGGAGTCAACCACGTCATTGTATAAATAAAAACGTTCTTCCACATTATCATTCCCTTCATATCTGCATTTTGGTAGTTCCATCATAACAAAGTGACTGCAATAGGGGAACAGACATTTTTGGAGTCCTATGGAGGTACTACTTTTTTAGAGAGAGTATTTAGTATGAAATTTCTGATGAAATGACCAAATTACATGATTGCCAAAGAGAATGGGTCAGTAGTTGTAGCCCAAGGAATTGAGAGTATTGGAGAAGCTATGGTATTATCAAGGTATAAGGTTGATTTGGTACTGGGCTATTACTAGGCTAGACCTTCAACTGTAGATAAAATTCATGTGTCATCTTAGATCAGAAAGGATCTGGAAAGAATGTACTTTGTAGACCGACAAAAAATTGAACAGATTTTAGGATTTCTTGAAAAACAGCTTGGGCTTTTTGAAGGGCAAGATAATTGGGATGGAGACCTTTCAGAGCTTATCGTCGAAAGGCTCATACAAACTTCCATCGATTCTGTGTTGGATGTAGGGAATGCAGTAATTGATGGTTTTATTATGCGTGATCCAGGCAGTTACGAAGATATTATTGATATCCTTCATGATGAAAAAGTCATTTCCGAAGTTATCGCCATACAATTTAAAAAGGTGCTGCCGCTAAGAAAAATGCTAGTTCAGGATTTCATTGAAGTAAACCATCAAGAACTACTTTCCGTATTCGAGGAAAACATAGATGCATTTAAACAATTCCCTGATTTGGTAAGAAACTATTTAACAAACGAATTGGGCCCTGTTTCAGCTTTTAAAAATTAGTTTGGTTGGGTAAGGGGGGATTCAAATGAAATCGTACAAAGGATATTTAATTGATTTAGATGGCACGATGTACCGTGGAACCGAACAAATTGCAGAAGCAGCAGGTTTTATTAATGAACTAAGAAAAAGAGATATCCCTTATTTATTCGTAACCAATAACTCTTCCCGGACTCCGGCACAGGTAGCGGATAAATTAAGAAGCCTTGGTATTTCAACTGAAGATGACCAGGTATTCACGACAAGTATGGCTACAGCGAATTACATTGCTGAACAAAAAGAAGATGCATCTGTTTATGTAGTTGGTGAAGAAGGCATTATCGAGGCTCTTAAGGAAAAGGGAATGAATCTTGTTGATGAATCTCCTGACTTTCTTGTGATGGGCATCGACCGTGGCGTTAATTATGAAAAACTGTCAAAAGCCTGCCTTGCAGTGAGAAATGGCGCCGTTTTCATTTCAACTAATGGTGATATTGCCATCCCTACTGAACGGGGTCTTTTACCGGGAAATGGCGCGTTGACGTCCGTTGTCTCTGTTTCTACTCAGGTACAGCCGATATTCATTGGAAAACCTGAATCCGTCATAGTAGAGCAGGCGCTAAGAGTATTGGGTGTACCAAAAGAAGAAACAATCATGGTCGGCGACAATTATGATACGGATATTTTGGCTGGCCTTAATGCAGGTATCGATACATTACTTGTACATACAGGTGTAACAACAAAAGAACACTTAGAGCAATATGAGAAGCAGCCTACATATGTGGTGGACACGCTCGACCTATGGCACTTCGAATAAAAAAATCCAGGCCTGCGAAAGCAGCCCTGGATTTTTTTTATGGAACTGGAATTTAGATGTATCATAAAATTTCAGCATATATTCAAAATTAAGGGGGAATTTGTGAAGATGGAAAAATTCATCTCCGATTTTTTAAAGGTGGTGTCCACTATTCAACATTTTTAGTTCGATGGGCAAGCCGGCTTGATGCGGCAGCAGCAATAGCACCGACGATATCGTCTAAAAAGGTATGGACCTTACCTGTGCTTTTATCGTTTAAATATTTCAAGATACCGGGTTTTTGCTTGTCGATAAATCCATAATTCGTAAAACCGATAGATCCATACACATTTACAATCGACAAGGCTAATATCTCATCGACTCCATATAGTCCTTCATCTATTTCAATGATGCTTTGTAGAGGCTCTTCAAGCAACTTTTTCTCAGCTAAAATATCCAACTGTATGCCGGTTAAGATAGCATTTTGGACCTCGCGTTTAGAGAGTACCCGTTCGACATTGTGAAGGCAATCAGACATTTGAAGATTTTCATGGTAGCTTTTTTGCAGATACATGACAAGCTCTGCAATATCCTCTAGTTTCACTCCCCGTTCACTTAGCCATCTTCGAGCCGTTTGTTCAGATATTGATTGTTCAATATTAGCCATGGTCTTCACCCATTTCTCTATATTTTAAGGGATAGTTCTAACGCTAGTAGTACTGTAGTAAAAATGAAAATCCTGAAACATGCTTTTATTTCGTAATAAGGTTTCGATAATCATTCAGAAAACGGGTTATTCCACATATATATAAGTATATAATGTCCAAATATTTCTATTTTTATCCATTTGATGAAAGGGGCAATTTTATGATAGAAGAAATCATTTTTAATAATTACGGTATACAAGTAGAGCGAGAGGAAGCCAATAGCCGGTTTCCTAGCTTTCGTTCTGGAAATATGTTTTACAGCATTGTTCCAATAGAAAATGTGGAACAGGAGGAATTAGTGGAACGTCATAAAATGTCTCAGCATCTGATTTCACAGGGAGATCGTCATGTTTCAGCCTTTGTCCTTGCAAATCATGGCAGTTATGTTTCGGAAGCGGATGAGCAATTATTTATTCTCCTTGCTAATGAGGCATTGGAAGGTCCGAAAAATTTCAACCCGGGCCGGCGTTTAGCCAGATTTCATCAGCGTGGGAGAGATATTAATGAAACGATTCGAACATGTTCAAGAATTGGTAAATGGAAAGAGCTCTGGGAACAAAGGATTGATCAATTAGAAATGATCTGGAAGGATAAGCTGAACGCCCATCCGGATAACCAGTTTGAAAAATTATTTGTAGAAACCTTTCCCTATTATATGGTATTAGGTGAAAATGCGATTCAATATTTAGTCGACACGGAAATTGATGATACCCCACAACTTGTCGACAGTGGAACGGTATGCTATGAACGATTTTTACATGATACCTGGAAAATCAATAATTGGATGAAAAATCCGTTTGATTGGGTATTCGACCATGGAACAAGGGATGTGGCAGAATGGGTGAGGGAACACTATTTTCAAAACAAACATACTTATCAGCGAGGCATTGCGCATTTTTTTCATGAATATCAGAATGTAGAGCAGTTCTCGAGTTTCTCTGCTCGGTTGTTATATTCGAGAATGCTGTTTCCGATTCATTATTTTGAAACAGTCGAAGAGTATTTTTCCAAAACAACGGAATCAAGATCCAATGAACTGGAAGATAAGATATCTTCAATTACGAAATCATCCCAACAATATGAGTCTTTCCTCAAACATTTTTATGAATTGGCGGAAGTCCCGGTCAAGCAATATAATTTGCCTCAAATTGACTGGATTTAGATAAAAACTGGAAAGAAATATGATTCATCCTTGCTTACTATGTTATGATAAAAACAAGATTTTTTAGAATAGTTTGATATTTATTTACTTTACTTCAAGATGAGGAAGGATGAATCCATGAAAAGAATTATGATGGCTACCCTTTTATTTCTACTAGTCTTCCAAGCATCGATACCTGCCAAGGCTGAAACGAAAACAAGTTGTGAAGCAGCGCAATTCAAGATTGTCATTAAGAGCACAACTGATTTGAAAGAAAAGGCGTCGGCTGGCAGTAAAACCTTAAAAACATATAAGAAAAATAAAGAGTTATCAGTCAGTGGGAGAACTGGAAACTGGTATAAGGTTTGCTATTCAAAAAAGACCGCATATATCAGTATGACAGATGCCAAAGAGGTATTCAGTTCCAGTGAAAAAGCCATTCTGAAGAAATTTGATACGAGAAAGAATGTTAACCAAGTTGTAGCTGTCACAGGAAAATCTATGAGTGATACGAAGGTGACAATTCAAACATATGAGAAGAAAAAAGGCGAATGGCGACGCGCGTTAAAGAAGATGGGGGGCGTCATTGGGAAGAACGGCTTTACTAAGAGTAAAAAAGAGGGCGACGGAAAATCACCTATTGGAATATATTCATTTGGTACGGCTTTTGGAAGTGAAACGAAGCCGGCAAATTTGAAAATGAAATATAAGAAAACAACCAAAAATGATTACTGGATTGATGATCAGACCTCGAAGGATTATAACAAGTGGAAGACTTACACGGGAAATCCTGCTGATAAATGGAAGTCTTTTGAAAGGATGAACCATGAACTCTATAAATATGGAGCGGTCATCAATTATAATATGAATCCCATCAAAAAAGGAAAAGGCAGTGCAATCTTTCTTCATATATGGAGAGGAGAAACTAAGCCGACAGCGGGATGTACGGCTACTGCTGAAAAGAATGTATTAAGTTTGTTGAAATGGATGGATCCCGAGCAAAACCCACATATAATTATGGGGACGAATGAATCCTTGAAATCCGTTAAGTAATATCCATCAATATGGTTCTCCCATAAAAAATGGG
>NZ_JBFUIB010000074.1:0-14234 GCF_056402095.1 Peribacillus sp. P4_C12 | reverse complement strand
ATTGCCAGCTATCATCAAATGGAAAATCACTGACAGAATCATGATAAAGACGGAGCATTTTCGCTATTTCTATTAAGACATCCTCAGACCACATGTATTCTTTTAAAGGATAATTACCAGCTTCTCCTTCAATATATGATAATATCTCTCTTCCTTTTTCATCAATACCTAACAACTTTGGTGCATAACTGAAACCTTTGTTCTCCATATGCTTTAGTAGCTTATGAATTTTGGGACTATCTGGCTTTAATTCTCGTCGCACAGTATCTCCCGAACGATAAACATTAGAAACATTCCCTCCTGTTAGCATTTCTTCGTTTTCATGGTTTGACATCTATATATTCCTCCCTGATAGGGATTTTCTATAACCCGTAAAACAATTCCTGTTTGTTCAATAAAAAGTCATAAAAAATAAAGGGTGATACATATTAGACATGTTTAATATGTATCACCCTTTAACTTCTTGTTCGACTAAAGCGCCCGATTATTGAATATTAAAAAATCTCAAGAACTACAACAAATAAGTCATAAAACGCCTTAAATATATTTAAACGTGTAGAAATAAAGCATAAATAGGCATGGTTTAGAAAAAACTAAAGAAAAAAGTGGAAGTGAAGTGAATGCGATGCGTATTGTTGTTATTGGTAGTGGATTTGGAGGGTTAAATGCTGCTGTTGAGATTAGAAAAAAATTAAAACATTCTCAACATGAGATCACCGTTATTTCTGATAAGGAAGAATTTATTTTTCGTCCATCCCTAATTTGGCTTCCATTTCACAAACATAGTATTAAAAAGCTCTCCTTTCCACTTCGTCCAACATTTGAAAAGATCGGTGTTAGGTTCATTGAAAAAAGTGTCAAATCACTTATGCCAAAACAAAATTATGTGATATGTAATGATGATGTAATCATTGAGTACGATTATTTAATACTTGCATCAGGCGCTTCTCCTGACTGGGCAAGAATAAAAGGATTAGAAGGAAAAAGTGCATCTATCTATGATGTATCATCTGCTCTTAAAACAAGAGAAAAGCTTGAAGAAATGGAAGAAGGTGAACCAATTGTTATAGGAGTTGCGCAGGAGAATCCGAACCAAGGTATTGCTTATGAGTTTTTATTTGAGTTGGATGCATATCTCAATGAGCGTCGTATCAAATGCCCCATGACGTTTTTTACATATGAAAAAGAGCTATTTAACGGAAATGGAAAAGAGCCGACAGAGAAGCTTGAAGTATTAATGGCGGAAAAACAAATACCGTACTACTGTAATGTTTCTATTGAACAGGTTGATGATGGAAAGGTCTATTTGAATAACGGAGAACGACTTCCTTATTCATTTTTACTCGTTTTGCCTCCTTATAAAGGAAAGGAATGTATTCTATCATCGAAAGATTTTGAGCATGAAAATGGCATCCTACCTGTTCATGAAACTCTCCAATCCGTTCAATGGGAAAATATTTATGTTGTTGGTGATGCAAATAATATCAAAGGAACAAAAACAGGGCGTGCCGCTGAGCTCCAGGGCGTACTTTCTGTTGAAAATATTGTCAAACAAATGCATCATGAACCACTTCGATCATTCCAACACGAAACACTTTATTTTATGGAGCTTGGAAAAGAAGGTGCTATGTTTATTATGAATAAACCTTCTAAACAAGGAACATTAACATGCACAACGAGTGGCATGATGCCACATATGATGAAGCGAGCGTTTGAAAGTTATTACTTACTTAAATTCAGCTAACTATATTATTATCTTTCTGTCAATCGTATCTGATTTTTATACATCGTTAATAAATCAAAGTTACAGGACACTCAGGTGCTCCTGATGGCTGTATAAAAAGTGGGGTTTTATCCAACCTCTTATTCAATTAAATGGCCCAATTGTTGAACAAAGATCAAACAGCACTCTTCAACTATCCTGCCCCGATAGTTCATAACTAAACCTTTGATACTAACCATAAACCAATAGAAAACAAAAGGACCATAAGAAGGCACACTATAATATATATCGCCTTTCTTACCTTAAATGGTAGTAAAGTTAACAAAAGATAAACAAAATTACCGAAGATTCCTGCTCCACTTACTACTTCACTCTGCTCTTTATCTTGCACATTAGTATATCGCATGGACAATATTAATCCTGTTAGTGATAAAAGAACAAGGAAGAGAAACCCTATATCTATGTTCAATTAAATTTTCCCTCTCCTATTTTTGGTGGATTACGTTACTTTATAAGCATTTTTCACTTCCACTTTTACAAGCTTCTGAATCTAATATATTATAACCCCTTGTTGAACTAAACTACCCCTTTAGTTCCATAAGAAATAGCTGCCTTATCTTAAGCTAATGCACCCGTTAGTTCAACAAGAATAATTAATTTAACAAAGGTTAAAAACGACAACATTTTGGAATTCGTTTATGTGACAAGTCGTTCAGAATAGTCCCAGATGACGGAAAAAAGGTTTAGTTTTTTTACACTTTATTGGTACCCCTTCAATGTTTGTCTTTAAAAATTCTTGTTCCCACTTCCAATTTTAAGTTTTATTAATAAGATCTATATATTGTAAATCTCCATAGCCTACTGTTGGGAACAGAGCAAATAACCTATTAATTAATTCTGATGTTGGTAAATCTTTATTTTTGGAAATATACTTTACTACTGCATTATCTTCTTTTAGCATATCTAAATATATGTCTATTGCCTGATACATGACTGGAAGTAGTTCATATGATGGTTTATTATGATTGACCAACACTTCCTTGTATACAGAATAATAATGACCTAATTTAAGTTCAGTTTGATTAACTTTAAATTCATCCTCTCTGAAGCAATTTAAGAAAACTTTGCCTTCATATCCGGACTGTTCAAGATAGGAAAGTATTGTAAGTAGGTTCATTTGACAAAACATGTCTTCACCAAACCATAACACGATACATTTATACTCATTATTAAAAAGATTGTCTAATGGAACAATGACCTTTTTGATATAATTCTCTACTGACCCATGATGTCCAGAAGCTCGTGCGTTTATAAATTCTTTATCAAAAACTTGTTTAGTAGTCGCGTTTACACACATCGCTTCATTAAATGGAGCGTAATCAGAATCTCCCATTAGTCTGTTATCTTTAAACTCCTCATACATAACTTGACCATTCAATATGTTGAGTACGTCTTTGTCAAACAACTCACTCTTCTCATTTTGTAACTGTTCAACCTCAATTTTTCTAGAAACATTCATTCTACACCATTCCCCGACTTTATTAATAGTGAGTTTAACAAATGACTGGACAGGCAACTTGTTAAGTTGATATTCTCTAGGATTGATACCAAAAACAGTTTTAAAGGCTCTGCTATATGCTTCTTGCGAAGAATAATCGTAATCAAAGGCAACGTCAATTATCTTCCTGTTATTTGCTAAATCTTCCGTGGATAAATACAATCTTCTAAGAAGAATATAGCGCCTAATACTTATACCTGTTACTTGGTGAAACTTAAACGAACAATAATAAGGGGAATATCCCATATAATTAGATAGTTCATCTAATGAAAATTGGTTTTTTATATTGTCTTCAATCCAATCAATCATAAGCTGTATCTGTTCATTCATTTATCTCACTCCTTAAAAAGATTATAAGAGGTATCCATTTCTTTCTTTTGATATTTCTTGTGATATATAAAATTAAACCTACACAAAAACCCTTAAATATTGTCCATTTTTTTATAAATCTTTATTTAAAATTATCTAACTTTGTCATTAATTATCTAACTTTATTTTAAAGCTACAATAAAAGCCGACACTATAAAAATATAGTGCCGGCTTTTTATTTACATAATCTTCCTTACAGATAACTCAACAATCAATGCTACAATTATTATGAGGTGGTAACTTTGTTTATTTCTCCAATGCTATTGCACAAAGAGCACTCCTTCGAGGACGATGATTTCATAACTGAGCTTGAGTTATCTAGACCTAATTATAAAAAACCTTAATAAATAATGGAGAGTACACATTAGCTATGTATAATATGTACTCTCCTTTTTTCTTTTAGTGAACTAACGCACCTGTTAGTTAATTAAGGAATCAACGTCAAAACTTTATTATCCTTTAACAACCACAATCCGACTCCTCATAATTTATTATCAATGAGTTGTATATGTTAATGAAAGCTAGTTTATAAATAAACTATACAACCTTTTTCTTCTACTTTTTCTAACCATTTCGGTATTTTCAAGTTAGGATTCCATCTTAAATCTAAACGTTCTAATCCCTCAATTTCCATTAAAGAATCCGGCAATTCAATCAATTGATTACCCCTTAAATCTAATTCTAATAAATTTACTAGCTTTCCGATTCCATAGGGTAACGTTGTCAATTGATTATTTCTCAAATTCAATCGTCTTAACTTTTCACATTGGTTGAGTGAATTCAGGACTTGTTTTATTTGATTTTCTTCCAAATCCAAAACCCGTAATAACGTCAAATTTTCAAATATTTCTGGGAGAGTGGTGAGTTGATTATTTTTAAAATGCAGCTCTCTAATATTGTTTAACATGCTAAAGCTCTTAGGTATCTTATTAAGTTTGTTATTCATTAAGCGTAACTCTATCAGGTTGGTTAATTCACCAATTTCTCTTGGTAATTCACTCAATTTATTATCGCTTAGATTTAAATATTTTAATTTTTTAAGGCTTTTAATTTCGGGGGGACTGTTTGGAGTTTATTATTGTGAAGATATAAATAATCCTCCAAATTCACAAGGTATTCTATATCTGATGGAATTATTTCAATCTGATTATGTCCTAAGTCCATCATTCTAAGTTCTTTCAAATTTTTTATATTAGCAGAGATTTTTTCAAGCTCATTAGCAGAAATATTTAACACTTTTAAATTGTTCATTATATATATTTCTTCTGGAATTCCTCTAAAGTTATTATCGAAAAGGTTGATTTCCGTAATTTCATTCAGAGATAAGTTTATGTCCGGCAAAGAATTTAATTTAGCATGGGGAAAGCTAATTTCCAATTAATCTCCTCCTATTAATTATTCATCAAGAAATTCACCATACGTATAAATGTATTCTATTTTTCATTTTTGTATAGCAAAAGTTATTCTTCTTTATCTTGTTCTTCTTGAGCTAACCTGCCCCTTTAGTGCCATAAGAAGCGATTGTTCAACGAAAGCCCCCTTTACTTTAAGGGAAATTCGTTCAAATCCTCGGGATATAACGAGTGTTTTTTTGTAAATAATAAGATTGTTAAACAATAAATTGAGGAGGACTTGTATGCAACAGGATCAACAAGCTAAAGAGAATTTGGGTTCTATTATGAAACCAGAATTTGCCGGAACTGATGCACAAAAAGTAAAACAAGAAATTCAAAAAGATGTAAGCGAAGGACAAGGTGCAATGACCTCCCGAGAGGCAGGAGCAATGCGCGATTAAAAAACCACTTTGAGTGGTTTTTTATTTTTCTGCTTCAAAATTAAACACTTTACATCTCTCATTTCGATTTGGTGGAGATGCTACAAACTTAATGATTAAGCACGGTTGGTTTGAAAGACCACCTCAAGCCATTGACCGTGAATACCTAGCTAAAGAAATAAACAAATAAATATAGTAGAAGGTAAGCTACAATTATTTGGGTAACCCTTATTTTTATTGAGCGAACCTGCCCGTTGCATAAAGAAAAAGCTGCCTTGACAGCTCTGATCTTCAGCTWACGCACCCTTTAGTTCAACAAGAGTTTAGTGTATGTAGTAAATTAAGTTCTCATTATATGTAATCGATGTCGAAATGTGAGGATGTTAATTCCATACTTTGTAAATCCCATTCAAAAGTAAGTATAGCTGATTGTTTTGATTTATGTGTTAAGAGGCGTACACCATTTTTAATGATCATGCTTTCTGCATCCCAAAAACGGACAGTTTCGTCTTCGCCAGTACGATTACAGACAATTACGGGTAGCCCTGTTTCTAATGACCTTTGTTCCCATTCTCCCTCTGGACCATGTAATCCAGGACCCCAGGAAGACGGTGCAATTAATATTTCTGCTCCTTTTTCAAATAAATTGTAAGCAATATCTTTGGTATATGCGTCTGCACAAATCATAATACCAACCTCAACATTGTCTGTTTTTATTGGCTCTATTACATCCCCTGAAGCTGACCAATCATCAATAATACTATTGATTTTTCTCTGTTTACCTAATAAGTGACCTTTTTTATCTATGACAAACACAGCATTATACAACTCTCCATTACTGCCTTTTTCAGGGCAACCCAAAAATACAGTGCTTTTCAAATTCTTTAGTTTACGGCTCAAATTACTCATCCAAGCATCAGGTTGCCTGTTAATCCATCCAGTCCCAATCTTATGATTGAATTGAAGTCCGCTGACACATAGTTCAGGTGTTATAATCCATTTGGCATTATTATTTGATGCTATATGAATGGCTTGTTCAATAAGTTTTTGGTTATACTCCACATCACCAGCAATAGGCAATAGGTGTAATAAAGCTATTTTTATTTTTCCCATAATGATCTCCCAAACATTAACTTATATTAATGGCTATGCTTGTAATAATTGTAGCATAGACATTGATTTGCTTGTTCAACTAACCTGCCCCGATAGTTGCTTAAGAAAAACCGTATAATGCTTCAAATTAATTGGCTTGATTATTGTTATGTGTCTCTCACTTAAACTGTGGTACGGACTCACTCCACTCCCTTAGATAACATTTATACTTATATGTCGTTTAAGTGAATAAATTCGTTAACGATAAAAATATTCTTATTACTGATTCCGCTCTACTTCGGAAAGTATCACATGCGTCACTGTTGTAGCATACGGGATTATCTGATTGATGAACTCTTCCACTTTTGGGAGACTTTCACTATGTATTTTCAACATATAACAAGCCTGTCCGGCAATTCGAAAACAAAAATCAACATTCGGAAGCTTGGCAATATAGCTCTTGAATCGGTCATACTCCCCATTCTTCACTGTTGCTTCTACGATACATTCAATCGGAAAACCAATCTTTTTATGATCAATCTCGGCAACATACCCTTTTATAATTCCGAAAGACTCCATCTGCCGAACCCGTTCTGTAACAGTGGGGGCAGATAAATTCACTTTCTTTGCCAGTTCCCTCATAGAAACCCGACTATTTATCGTTAATTCATCAAGAATGCTACGGTCTTTTTTATCAATTTTCATATAATTAGTATTCCCTTTCTTTTTCTTTCATCTATATATTATTACTCTTAAATACTTTACAAATGCAATTAATTTACCTGGATTTTCATTATAAGATTATCTCAAAGGGGAGATGTTCATGACAAGAATTAAACATTCAGCTATTGGGTCCAGTCCGTTTCAACGACTATTTCATTCGGAGGATATTTTACTTAAATGGTCGGACCTTTCAGAGTGTATATTTACAGACGGGAAACTTTCAAAGGAATTAAAGGAAAATGTCAGAAGGGTTCTTGCATATGGTAACGGATGTGTATACTGTCAAGCAAAAGGTCGTCCATTGAAACCAGACGATATTAAAGAAGGCTATGCAGTAGCTTTTGCAGAGGTATTTCTCCTAGAACGCGAAAAAACGGAGCAAACATTCATTGATGTGTTAAAGGAAGCATTTAGCGATGAAGAGATATCGGAACTGTTAGCCTTCATTTGTTTTACAACTGCACAGCAATATTTCGGGGCTTTGATGGATTTAAAATAATGTTAAAAAGGAACAGGCATTTGCCTTGTTCCTTTCTGAAAAAGATTCATACTAAGCAGTTGAATTCCAAAACGTTTTTGTTCTCAACCATCAGTATTTTCAACTGTTCAACTGGACCATTTAATTTAGTAATGTTTGACTTGAAATAGTTTTAGTATCTAATAGCTTTGAAGATTAAATTCAATCTAGAATTTTGCACCTTGATCTTCTAACTGATTAATCTTTGGAAGAATGGAGCGAGAAGGTACTGGGGATGTTAAAACTATAGAAGTATTTAAATGTCCATAAGGTATTAATCGATCTATAAGAATTCTCATGCTGTCCATATCAGCTAAAGCGGCTTTTAAAAAATATCCTACTGTTCCTGTTACGCGATGACACTCAATAATGTCTAAATCATCTTTGACTAATTGCTCAAAATCAGGAACAGAAACTTTAAGTTCACTCACTTGAATAAACACAAGTACTCCTCTTCCTATTGCCGGTGGTGAAACTCTGGCACTAAACCCTTCTATAATCCCTTTTTCTTGTAAGCGATACATACGTTCAGAAATACTAGGTCGACTAAGAGCCAATTTCTTTGATAATTCACTAATCGTAATACGTCCATTTAATTGTAAAAGTTCTAGTAAACTGACATCTATTTCATCCATGAAGCAACCGCCTTTCATAATGAAGGAATATAAGCTTATATTTCTTTAAAATGGTGTATGGAAAGCAGAAAATACATTCTTTTTTGTATGTAAATTTAACAGTTATTATTCTATCATTAAAATCATTAATAGAAAAAGAAAATTCAGAATTTATCAAAGGGAGGAACTTGCATTGACTTTCACGAAAATTCTTGTTCGAAAAAACATTGAAAACCTAAGCGCATATGTTTCCGGTAAACCAATTGAAGAAGTACAACGCGAACTAGGACTTGAAAGTATCGTTAAATTGGCATCCAATGAGAATCCATATGGTTGCTCACCTCTAGCAAAAGAGTCCATGCTTATCGAAATGGAGCAAACCTCATTTTATCCTGAAGGAATGGCACCGTCATTAGCTGAAAAGTTAGCAAGGAAATTAAATATCAAACAAGATAATATTATCTTAGGTAATGGATCTGATGAAGTTATACGTTTGTTAACACGAACCTACATTCAACAAAATGATGAAGTCATTATGGCTGACGTTACATTCCCACGATATGAAACGAATGTATTGATTGACGGAGGCACACCTGTAAAGATACCTCTTATTAATGGCGTACATGACCTACAGGGTATGTATGAGGCCATTACTGAAAAAACAAGAATGATTTTTGTTTGTAATCCCAATAATCCAACAGGAACAATCGTTCAAAAAGAAAAGTTAAGATCTTTTATCGAGAAGGTGCCGAAACATATTTTACTAATCGTTGATGAAGCATACTATGAGTATGTTGAGGATGAAGACTATTTAGAAACCTTGCCATTTCTAAATACCCATTCAAATCTAGTCATCTTACGTACTTTTTCAAAAATATATGGATTGGCTGCATTAAGGATTGGATACGGTTTAATGGACGTTTCCATCATCCAAGAGCTAATCAAAGTGAAAGAACCATTTAATACCAATCGCTTAGCACAGGCAGCAGCCTTTGCTTCACTGGACGACCCTACATTTGTAGCACAATGTGCTCGTAAGAATGAGGAAGGAAGAAGATATTTAGAAAATGAACTAAGCGAGATGGGATTAACATTCTTTCCTTCTCATGCCAACTTTATAATGGTCAAACTAAATCATCCTGGCAGGTACGTCTTTGAGGAGCTATTAAAACAAGGGGTCATCATCCGATCTGGTCATTTACTTGGCTATGAAAATACTATCCGCGTGACCATCGGTACTCCACTTGAAAATGAGAGATTCATAAAATCCTTACAAAATGTAATCAATAAAACGCTTAGTACATGACATATCGAAATATAGTTGCAAAATAATCAAGGATTGATAAATCATAAAAGATACGACATAGACGCCCTTTGCCTATGTCGTATCTTTTACGTGGATTTATTTAACCATTCTCTTTTCTTTTATAATTGTTTCCTGTTCATCCACACTTTTAAATTTAAGTATCGAAATCGCGATTAATCCTACCAATACAATAAGACAAGCAATGATACTGACCCGATTCTGTTCACTAAACACAAACATGACACAAATGATACTTAATGTAATTACTGTAAACAATGTTACGTACGGGAAGCCCCACAATTTAAAGCTCGGAGCTTTAGGATATGAATTGCGAAGTTTTAGCTGCGCTAAACAAATACTGATCCATACAAGTGATACCACAAAACCCGGAAACGCCATTAATAAGGTAAATGCTTTGTCCTGTGCAACGTAGGTAATCATGGAGCCCGTGATTAAAACAACGGCACTTAGTAGTAAACTATATAATGGAACACCATTTTTCGATACATAAGAGAAAGACTTTGGAGCTTCCCCCTCTGCAGCTAAAGAATGCAACATCCGTGTACAACCATATATTCCAGAGTTAGCTGCAGATAAGACAGCTGTAATTAAAATAAAGTTCATTATGTGGGCAGATCCCTGAAAGCCTGACATTGACAATACCTGGACAAACGGACTTGACTGGTCGCTAATTTCGTTCCAAGGAATTAACCCGCATATTACAAGTATCGGTAAGGTGAAAAATAATATAACCCTCCAAATATAGCTTTTAATAACCTTAGGTAAAATACGCTCTGCATCCTTTGCTTCTGTTACTGTTACTCCTATTAATTCTGAACCGCCGTAAGAAAACATAACAATTAGCAAAGCTGAAAATATTGACATCCAGCCATTAGGAAAAAAACCACCGTGCTCTGTAAAGTTTTGTAGATAATTAGTTCCGCCGCTTGGGATAATTCCAAATAAAATACTAGCTCCTAAGAGAATAAATACTATAATCATTGTAATTTTAATTCCAGCAAACCAAAATTCAAATTCTCCATAATTTTTAACATTCATCATGTTAATTCCAATGATTAGGGCAGCACAGCCTAAACTTAATATCCAAAGTGGAATAGATGGAAGCCAGTATTGCAAGAAACTTCCTGCCACTACTACCTCAATAACACATACGGACAGCCACATGAAACAATACATCCAGCCTATAATGAAGGAACTACGTTTACCAAACGCTTTCTGAACAAAACCCTTCATATTTGTATTTGGATAGACGATTGCCATTTCTGCTATAGCTCCCATGACCACAAGAAGTAATAATCCTGCAAAAATATAAGTAAGGATAACTCCTGGTCCTGCTAACGATATAGTTTCAGAACTTCCTTTAAAAATCCCAGTACCTATTGCTCCTCCCATTGCCATCATGCTAATATGTCGCGGCAACAACTTCTTTTGTAGAGACCCATTATTTGATTCCATTACTTATTCCTCCTTTATTCTGTTAATTTTCTGAATAAAAAATTAATCACTCTGTTTCATCTATTGAAAGGCGACTTGATAAGTTTAATACTTATCAACCGATATGACAAAGGAGTGGAAACATGAAAAGACGGCAAGCTAAAGTTTACCGTAAATATTACAAGAAGGATAGCTTCAGGCTGATAATTTTCACTTGGATAAATGCTGTATTTCAGTTTGATTATGGAAGTAGGGTTTTTGAACTAATAACCTAATACGGATCTAGATTTACTTTTAACGTTAAGATGGGCTCATTAAACCCACTCTATCTCTATCTCTATCTCTATCTTTTATCTATTAACTAGAACACTATTAATTAGGGATTACATTGTTATAAGTAACCCCTAATTAATTTCCTCCATTTATCTTACTTATTTACAATGTGGATTGCATGCCCCAAAACTGCTTCCGCTGCTTCCATCCAACCTTCAGTCAAAGTTGGATGTGGATGCATGCTCAGAGCTATATCTTCTACACGAGCTGACAATTCAAGTGCCAGTACTCCTTCACCTATAAGGTTAGATGCATCAGCGCCAACCATATGCATTCCAAGTAAAATGTGGCTTTTAGCATCCACGATCACTTCTGCAAATCCCTCTGTTTCATTCGTTGCAAGCGCTCGTCCGTTGGCACTGAATGGAAATTTCCCAGTTTTGACGCTATATCCCTGTTGTTCCGCCTCTTCACGGCTGAAGCCCACCCCTGCAATTTGTGGATCTGAGAAGATTACATAGGGAACAAAAGAGGAGTCAATGGCACTTGGCAAACCTCCTATTACTTCTGCTGCCACTATTCCCTGTTTAGACGCTCGGTGAGCAAGAGCTGGACCAGGTGTAATGTCACCAATAGCAAAGATATGTGGAACATTAGTACGACATTCTGTGTCTACTGCTATATAGTCTTTTTCGTCTACCGCAATGCCAGCCTGATTTAGACCAATCTCTTGAGTGTTGGGAATCCTACCAATTGTTACTAGGGTCTTCTCGCTCACAATCACTTCTGTCCCATGCTTTTCCGAAAAAACATGAAGGTGAACTTGTCCATCCTCCACAATGGCTTTTTCTACCCTTGTAGATGTTTTAAGATTTATCCCAAGCTTCTTAGCATTACGGATTACTTCCTTGACCAAGTTGTCGGCAACCTGAGGGAGAATGCGATTAGCCATCTCAATAATTGTTACTTGAGTACCTAACTTTGCAAAAGCCATCCCCATCTCGATACCGATATAGCCTCCGCCGATAATCGACAAGCTAGGTGGAACTTCTTTTAGCTGTAAAGATGTTGTCGAATCCAAAATATATCTTCCATCTACATTAAGGAACGAAGGAATAAACGGTCTAGACCCCGTCGCAATAATTGCATGTTCAAACTTATAGGTTTCAAAATCACCATCGGTTTCTACTCCGATGCGGTCATCAGATAAAAAGGTTGCTTGACCTTTCACCACCGTTACTCCATTTTCTTTACATAAATGGGATATACCTTGGTTCAACTGAGAAATGATGCCCTTTTTCCAACCCTGCCATACATTTAAGTCAACTGCTGTTTTCTCTTGAGGTAGTTGAATTCCCATTTTTTCAAAATCGTTAAGCCTATGAAATTGATCAGCTGTATGTATTAGAGCCTTCGAAGGTATGCATCCCCGATTGAGGCAAACACCACCCAGCTTATCCTTTTCAATTAGAACAACCGATTTCCCTAACTGTCCGAGACGAATAGCTGCAGCATATCCTCCCGGACCTCCTCCTATAATGATAACATCTGTTTCTATAGCAACTTCCCCTACTACCATTTATCTCATCTCCACAACTAAAAGAATTGGGTTTTCCAGTAGTTCCTTAATCCGATTTGTAAAACGTACCGCTGTTACGCCATCAATTAAACGATGATCGAAAGATAACGACATATTCATCATCAAGCGGATAACACCTTCCAAATCGCGAACAACCATGCGAGGTTCCATTTTATGCAACGCTAAAATTGCCGCTTCGGGATAGTTAATGATTGGTGTCGCATGCAACCCACCGATTGGTCCAACATTGCTAATGGTAAATGTACTACCAGTAATCTGCTCTAAGCTCAACTTCCCTTCTCGAGCTTGGATTGCCATTTGTCTAATTTCATCAGCTAGCTGGAAAATTGTTTTCTGATCTGCATTTTTAATAACAGGAACAATGAGACCATCGTTCGTATTCGTGGCAATCCCAATATGATAATAATTTTTCAAGACTATTTCATTTGTCTTTTCATCAATTGAAGCATTTAATGTTTTAAACTCCTTTAGTGCGATAACAATGGCCTTAACGAAGAATGGTAAAAAAGTCAATTTAATATCCTTGTTGTCTGAATACGTCTTTAATTGATCTTTTAATTCCTTTAATCTATCCATTTCTAATTCATCTACATGGGTGACATGCGGAATAGTCGAAACTGACTTTACCATATGTTCAGCGATTTTTTTTCGAATACCCTTAAGCAGAATCCGCTCTTCTAACCCTTTTTCCATTACTTTTTCCTGAACAGTTTCAATAGGAGCTGCATTTTGAAGTATATTATTATCGTTGTTATTGTCATTGACCTGTTTAAATTGATTATTTTCTATAAACTGTTGCAAGTCACTTTCTATTATTCGTCCAGCAGGCCCAGAACCTTTAACCTGCTGGATATCAACCTTCATTTCCCTAGCCATTTGACGTACATATGGAGTAGCCAACACACGAGCTGCCTCAAGATGTGGTTTACTTGTTATATCCTCTGAATTTACTTTTACATCAGCAGGTTGCATAACCGGGGGCTCTTTTTCAATAACAAATGTTTCCGGAACAGAAATATCGTTCTCTTCTTGAATAGTAAATATAGTGGTTCCTACTTCTACAATATCCCCTTCAGTAAAGAGTATTTTCTTGACCACGCCCGTTGCTGGGGCAGTCAATTCCGCATTGACCTTATCTGTTTGTACTTCTACTATCGGTTGGTCCTGCGTTACTGATTCTCCTTCTTTAATGAGCCACTTGATAATTTCTCCTTCATGCATCCCTTCACC
>NZ_JBFUIB010000073.1:0-14732 GCF_056402095.1 Peribacillus sp. P4_C12 | reverse complement strand
GAGTGTAATTTGTATAGGATGAAGCAAGTCCTTCCATCCCATGTTTTAGATAGCGAGCGACCCATCTTTTCAGAGGGGATAAACCTACATTTCTTTCTTGTGCAATGGATTTATAGGATTTTTTCCCTTCTAAGTACTCTAAAACTGCATGTGATTTTTCGTCTATCGTATATTTAGTCAAAAAAACTGCACCTCCAATTATTAGATGTTGTCTAACAATTGGGGTGCAGTTCATAAAGACAGCTCTGATCTTCAGCTAACGCACCCTTTAGTTGAATAACAAAAGACAAATTCTATTCTATTCAAATCCAAAGTATTTCTCTACTTCTTCACTTGCCTTTGGCAATACCATTCCCTTTTCCCAAATTAAAATTTTATCCTTTGGCGTACCATAATAAATTCTTTTTATTTCCTTACCACGAAATTCTTCTTGTACTTTAATATCTATAAAATCATACCCTTTTTCTAATCCGTATGGAGTCTGTGCTTCTTTCTTTATTAAGGGGCGTAGTGGAGTCATATAAAAATTCCCTTCGCTATCCATATCGTATTTTATTGTATTTAAACTATATCCATCGTTTATATCCGCATAATATACGATTTTACCATCCTCCATTTCACTTATATCCTTAATTTCCACTACATCTGTAGAAACACTGTTGATTTCCCATTTAAATAAGCCAACATATCCTAAAATGATTATGCCTATTAATAATGCAGTTATTATTCCACCTTTAATAAAAGACTTTAACCTTAATCTTTTCCACGAAGTAGATATATTTTTTATGACATTACTATCCGTTCTATTTTCAATAATACTTTTTTCTGGAATATGAATTTCATCTTGAATTTTTTTAAATTCCACTTTGCAGTTATTACACTCTGATAGATGTTCCTCTACCATTCTTTTGCTATCATCACTACATACACTGTCGTAATACAACGGAAGCATATCTTTAATTATTTCACATGATACTTTTCTCAATTTCATTCCTCCCTTAACATTTCTTGTATTTTTTGTTTACCTCGGTAAAATGTGACTCTCGCCCAACTCTCCGTCCTCTCAAATAGTTCACTTATTTGTTTAAAGGAAAGTTCACCAAATATTCTAAGTGTAAATACCTCTTTATAAGGTTCGTCTAAGGAATGCAAAACTTTATGAATACGGAAAGTTTCTTCCTTTTTTAAAATCAACGTTTCGATTATATTTTCGCCGGCTATATCTTCTTTCTTTTCTGTATCGTATCGTTTTTGTTTATTGAGATAGGTGAAATATGTATTTTTTGCAATTTGGCAAAGCCATACATTTATTTTGCAATACCCTTGAAATTTATCTATACCTTTTAAAGCCTTAAAAAACGTTTCTTGTGTTATTTCTTCTGCAATCTTTTCATTACGGCTTAATTTCAGAACAAATAAATAAACCTCCCGAAAATATTGATTGTATATACTCTCAAATTCTGTCAATCTTCTACCTCCTTTCATATGTAAGACTATGATAGAAAGATTTCGTTACAAAAAATCAAAAAAAATAGCAGTTCGTTAGTCTGCTTTTAAATCAACCATATATTAGCAAAATACAATACCAAAGTTACCTGCTTTACTATCATAAAAATTTATAATACTTGTTTAACTAACCTGCCCCTATAGTTCATTAAGAAAAAAGACGATTAGCTATTTGCTAATCACCTCTTTCACTTTAGCGTAAATAGTGGAACGTGGAACGCCAGTCATTTTAGCTATATCATTAACGCTTAAACCGTTTGATTCTCTTTCATCATACAGCTTTAACGCCTTCTTAACGTCCTTCTCGTCCTTCCCTTTACGTCCCATATGTTTACCTTGTGCCTTAGCCCTTTCACGTCCCTCAGTGGTTCTATCTTTGATTAAATCACGTTCAAACTCAGCAATAGCACCCAGCATAGTAAACATTAGCTTTCCTGATGGTGTACTAAAATCAATCTGTTCTTTGATGAATACTAAAGCTATTCCACGTTCTTCTAAATCCTTAGCAATCTTTTGTAGGTCAAAGGTGGAACGTGCTAATCTATCCAACTTGTAAACAACCAGCTTGTCACCTTCCCTTAAATAGTCCAACGCCTTAGCAAGTTCTTTCCTGTCAGATTTAGCACCACTTTGTTTTTCCATGAATATCTTCTCGCAACCATACTCTTTTAACTTCTCTTCCTGTAAAGCCAAGTCCTGATCTTTAGTTGAAACACGTCCATATCCAATAATAGCCATTATGTATAACCTCTTTCCGTTTGTCTAAAAGTTAATTAACTTCTGTAATTTAATTCTAGACTAACTTGCGGACATTGAAAATGGTTATTTTGAGGGGTAATTAAGGTGTTTTTTCAAGTCTCTAGAACTTGTAAGTTTTAGACGAGTTTTGGAATATAGATAGAAGATGTGCAATCTAAAAATAGAAAATGTCTGTTATTCCAGAAAAGGGCCAGATTGTTTAGTAGTTTTAGGGAGGTGTTATAAGATGGAATGGTTTACTTTTTTTGTTTTTCCAGCATTCACTTTAGGTGGAATAGCTTTAGGGCTCGCCCTTCACTCAATCAAAAAAATAAAGAACATGGAAAGGAGAGTTGAGGAATTAGAAAATAAAAATAAATAAATCTATGACTTTTGTCAATAAAGTGTCCCAGCTAAACTTTAAGTGGATTTTTACAATGATTATTCCATAAAAGGGCGCTTTTCTTGAGGAACGATAAAGCCCAATTTTACAGTTAAAAATGAGAAATTGGGCTTTTTTATATTTGCTTATAGTGCAAAATAACTCCTAAAGTGACAAGGGGAATTGAGGTGTTTTTTCAAGTCTCTAGAACTTATAACTTTTAGACAAGTTCGTAAAAGTAGACAATTACGAACGGTCCATTTAGGTACGGAATCATGGCATATGATAGTCCGTTAATGTATCAAATACATTTAAGAACGTTCACTTTTTAGCATAGACATTTACGAACACTTATCGTTCGCAATAGTCCCTGCGCCTATGATTCCCTACGGTGGGCCTTCATATATATATGGTACTAAGTTACGACCCCTTCTGACGCCTTGCTAATACTATGTAAGCTAAAGAGTGTCAATTCTTTTAAGTTATGACACTTTAAATCTCTAACCGAAACTTTTGGGTTACGTGGTGCGCGACTTTTTAGATGAGAATGATATCTTCACGTGGTTATTAGAATAAAGATACAACATGGGGTTCCGTACGAGGCATGGGGGGGGGCATATACCTTATTAGTTAAAATCGATGCAAGCGACAAGGGAAACGGACATGGTTCTGTAAATTTGGAGCTACATGAGCTTACTCATTCCATTGATAATATTGTTTATAATGGCATTTGAAAGGACATCGATTTTTTTAGAATATGGGGAAAAGAAGTGTAGATGTTTTATGTAAACTTTGAACAAATTCAATTACTTAAACAAAAAGCACCTGAGACTTATAACTTTATTAAACAATTAGATTAAACATTGAGCTGAAATACGTTAAAATAGGGGTAGAAAGAAAAAATTAGTAACAGAACAGCAAGAATATGTTTTTGATGATTTTCCTGCCTTTCAAGAAGGGAGGTGGGTTAATCAATGAATTTCTTTGAAATAATAAGCTTTACTGCTGATTTAGTAGGATTGTTATCAGACCTAATTGAGTTTTTACCATCTGATGATTCTAATGCTGATGGAGGCTTTGTGTTTGTGGGATTGTTACGTAATAAAAAAGAAAAGAACCCTAATCTAGGAAATTAGGGAACGTTGAAAAAAACTTATTTCTTTTAGCTTTTAGTTTTAACCACCAACACGGCACACAAACATCAAAAACTGAACATCATGAATTCTTTTAGATCAGAGTGCTAGGAACACTCTGGTCTTTTTTTGTGCAAATTTCCAAAATGGGTAACCAAAATGGGTAACCAAAATGGGAACCCTTGATACCCTAAGTATAACTTAAGTGAACCATTTTGTGTAATACAATGTATGACACTGTATGACACTGTATGTACAATGCAATGCAGTGTAACCGCCCCTTTTATTATCTAATATGTTTGTGCTCACATAGTTCCCTAAGGATTATCATAGGGTAGTTGGACAAGGGGCTAGTTATTGCGGACGCACCATACGACAATCGGTGCACCTTCACCACGCATGCCATTGCACTCAACACGTACAATGCAGGATGCGACTCACTACCACAATAGAATGAGTGAATTAGAGATTAGATTAAGGATTAGAGTCAGGAACCTACGTGGGCCGACGTTAACCTACCTTAAGTAACTGATCTATAGGAAAGGGCGAAATATCGGAAGGGTACCATAGGGGGACGTGGGTACCTCCCTCTGACCCGACTGCTGGTTGGAAAATATACACCACGGTTTGAAAAAACAAGATTACAAATTATGGTAATTATCTATAGTCATAAACCGCAGCCGGACTACCAAAGTGCTATTGAGGTGCCTTTAATGATTAAGTCCCTCCTGATTTCCACTATTCAAGTAATCTATTCTTATCAACTTTTAAGGTTACCTTCGGATATTTTTTGGAAGTTAATTCCTCCAAATCATTTATTCTCTTCAATGCAATGTCCTTATTTATTTTTTGAGCTCTTTTCAGCTGTTTGCTAATTTCAGCCGAACTCTCATCCTCCACAAGATACCTATACTGCGAAGCTAAAATGGAAGTTCGTTCAGCCACTTGGTAATGTAGAGCAATAAGTTCTAAATAGCTTTGTAACATTTCTTCTGGATCATTAGACTTAAAGGTTAAATTATTATATATCTCAGAAACAGAGCTCATATCAGGTGTATGACTATGTTGAGATAATTCTATATGTTCAGTGACTAGTTCAAAATCAAAGGAAGTGGAATTTTTGATATCACTTTCATTGTATACACTAAGCTGTTTTCTCACATAGAATTTCTTTTTTTCATTCTCATCATTATTTTCAAAAAGGACAGTTTGAAAATCCGCTATCGTTCTTTCAAGTCCACTTTTCTGTGCCTCCGATTCCCTAAATAAAATAAATATTCTATGCTGGATTTTGGCTTTTTCTTGTGATTTCTTTACCATTTCTTGAAGGGATCCTGACAAAGTAAAACCAGCAAATGTAACAACAAGACCTAAGGAAAAAACCCATATAGGGTGGCTATAATTCGTATATATTTTCTGAAAATAAACAATTAAGGTAAAAACAATTGTTATTATTAAAACGGATACTAATAAAAATGCTTGATCTATCCCTACACCTAACTGGATTAACTGAGCGCTAATTATAAGCGTCGGTGAGATAAGTAAGACATAAAGTCCAGAAAGCATAAGTCTCTTCCCTAATACCTGCTCCAACTTTTTTGGGGGAGCTGTTTGTCTTTGTAATTTTTTCTTCGGTTTTTTCTTCGGTTTTTTTACCATTAATCATTTCTCTCCATCAACATTTTTAACTTACTATAACAAGGGACCAATAAATAAAGAAGAAAAAATTTCCAACATAAGATTATCTGTAACCATAAACCGTAGCCAAACTATCATAAGGGTCTGCTGAAGGCGATTCTAAGCAAATTATCTATCTATAAGCAGGGACTTTTACTCAATTCAATACAGGAGGCCATATAGGAGAAGGGGTGGTTAGGGATTTCGAGGTTTCCATTATTCCTTTTTCCTCTGAAAATTTTTGCCGGGGGCTGGCCATAACTCGCCTGGAGAAGGGAAAAAAAATAAGCAGGGTTAAATTTTTATTTAATGAACTACCATACTAAATTGGTTTAGGGCCTATACAGCTAGGTTTGGTCAAAGTGGTCAAAAAGCAAGGTTCATATTAATTGAAATTTAATGAAAGATTAATGGAAATCGTCAGTTTCCTCCCTATTGCTAACTATATTAATCGATTTATAGTTTGACAAAATTAAAAGTTAATCAAAACAAACACAATATATAGTAGTCGAAATATTTAATACGACACAATACGTTGATTTATTGAGCTTTCCTGTGTACACTTAAATAGATCTGGTGGTTAGTTTTACTTTTGCTCCAGAAACTGGATTTAAAGATATAATAGAGAAGTAGCAACCTAGAATACGTTTTTTGGTGATTGTCCCTTGCTGAGAAGGGGGGACTGATCAATGCAAATATTAGAATTGTTAACGCTAGTTTCAGATTTAGCGAATGTCTTTACGGAATTATCAAACTTCATTACATCTGAATCTGACTTTAAACTAGGGATTATCATTTTTGGATATTTAGGCAATTCAAAAAAACAAAAAAAAACAACTGTCTAATGTGCGATTAGACAGCTGTTGCAATACTTTTGTTTTACCAAAACATATTAAACAAGGTAAACAGACATCAAAAACAAACATCATGAAAATTTTGAATCAGGTGCGCCAACACCCGGTTCTTTTTTTTTGCTTTATAGTCCATCCACTTAGAAGTAACGTTAATGTTAATGTTAATGTTTATCTTAATCCAAGTGTAGCTTAAAATTCAAAAGTTCACAAGGAGTGTACATCATAAAAGTTATAATAATTCAGTATTCCCCAAATTGAACTAGCCAACCATCTGCTGTTGCTGTAGACATATTAATTCCACGAAAGGTAGTCAGGGATTTTCCCTTACCCCATTTCCGTAATAAAAACGGTGGACATAACTCGGCCAGGGGAAGTGGTATAATATAGCAAAAATCACACAGGAATGAGGTGGTCCAGTGTCACGATACAGACTGATACATACCCTTATCGTGCTGGCGTTCACGGGGTGCCTTATCTATAGCCTCGTGGTGCGCACTCCCCAGGGGTTCATCGTTACCTTTTTTGCTGGATTGATTGGGATAGGGTTGATGCTCTTGAACTTCGCACTCTTTAGACGCCCCAAAACTCTAGAAGAAGACATAACAAAATAAGCAGGGGTCAATTCCCCTGCCGTATGTGTTTCCCTATCGTCTTCCTGTTGATCCCTGTTATTCTAGCAATCTCTACCTGTTTAATTCCCTGTTGGTGTAGCTCAAAAATTTGCTGTAACACTAGTGATATCGAGAGTTATAAAATCTAAAATATTCTCAAAAAAAAGAGTAGCCATAGCTACTCTTTAATTACATAATTTTTAAATCCAATGTGCCAATACCTTCGAGCGTATTGCCAAGTACTAACAAAATGGGTTCATACAAATAGAAAATTCAATTTAAATACAAAAATGCTTTATGGAATTAATCCATAAAGCACCTTGTTTTGTAAGCGTCGTAACCGACTACTTAAGTATACAATTATAATGTAAATTAAACTTTTAAGTTCAGAAGTTGAAACGTCGTAACCGACTATTCCTATTCCTACTCGTATTATTAACTTTAAAAAAATAAAAATTAATAACCAAGATAATAACATCTTATGATTTATTTAAGATTTTGTCAATGTTTTTTTGAGATTTAAATATTCAATTAAGTCTTTTTCAATGATAAAGCTTTTAATATGCTTTTTATAAGCTGTTTTTACAGGTTTTAATTCTTCTTTGGTGTCGCACTTCCCCGTATAAACTAGGTAGTAACAATAAGTAATAATATCGATTATTTGTGTAAAAGCATTTGAGGCTGAATCGATGACAACGGGCTCTGACCACAAATTCCTAGAAGAAGTATTGCCAATTTCACTAACAAATTGATCTCTTATTCTAGAATCTAGATTATCGGGTAAAATCGTTCCCTTCTTATCCGTGGAAATTAAAATATCATTAAAACTATTAACAACAAAATTAACCATATAATCATCTAAAAGAGTATCTGTTGCTTTAATGCCATTTTCACTGCAATATTTTAAAATCTCAGGTTTATCAGTTTTATATATATATACATTTTTAATGTAAGGTTTAATTGCAGATAGTAGTTCATTTGAAAACTGAATAATTTCTTGCATATTAGAATACTTCCATGGATTTTCTCTGTAAAGTTTCTTTCTTTTTTTATCTCTTGTAGGGTTAAACATTTCTACTGCATGTAGCTCGAAATTATAAAAAGTATCTTTAATTCTTTTGGCTCTTTCACTTTCATTTGTATTTTGTCTATATTGCTTTTTTAGTTTTTCTCTTACCTTTTGATACTTATCTTTAAATGTATTCAGTGCTTCAAATACTTGTTCACTTTCTATATTTAAACCACCAATAAAATATGTATCGATATTTGTTTGAGTAATCATATTTTTACCTGATTCATCTATATACATAAAAATCACAATAAACAATCCCCCTAATACAATTAAATCTATAATATTACAAAATTATTAAAAAATGTAGATTTTCATTCAATCCACTAGAGGTTACTCAAGATCTATATTTACAAAAATTAATATTTTTTGTAACGAAAATATACCAAATATTCTAGTTCATCCAAAAAACTTTGATAGCAGACCCCTTTTTTCTTTCTTTTGAATAGTTAATTGAGACTCAATTAACTCTAATTTATCCTCTAATTCAGCCTGTTTATTTATTTCTTCTTTCTTTTGTTCTTTCATGTAGAAATTAAAGGTATCCTTTAAATCTTTATCAGAACTAATTAAATCTTTTACTAGTCCCTTTAGAACCTCATTATCCTCCTGGAGCTTATTTATTCTGCTATCTTCAAGTAATTTTGTTTCATTTTGTTTTTCTACTAATTGAGATAAGCGATTTACTTCTTGCTGCATACGTTTAAACTCATTACCAATTTGCATAAACATTTCATTAGCGCCACTTTGTTCAAAGGCTTGTCCGAGCAACAAAGCCATTTCTTTTGACTTTTCCTCTTTTTCCTTATCTGTTTGCAACTGATGATATAAGTTCTCCTTAATTAACTCTTCTTTCACATCATCAAATGTTACATTTCCACCACGATTGAAGACTTCTATGATCTTCTTAATCTTCGGGAACTCTGTATGTGGAATCCAACGACCAGTAGTTCGTTTATCAAACTCAATTAAGCCTTTGTCGCACCAAGTTCGCAACCTCGGAACTTCAATGCCAAATCTTTCAGAAACCGGGCCTATGGATTCCCACTTTATATCGCTCATTTGGATTCCTCCCACGAAATAATTTTCAATTTAGACTCAATTGAGACTAAAACTAATGTGAACCATCCTTATATTAGATAATTTATATATGTAATTACTTCATTGATTTAAGGGCATTTTATTGTTAATTTAGTCTTATTATTACATGTTTCAGTCTTAATTTATATAACTTTCAACACAAAAAAGCACCCTATAAAGGTCGCCAATCGAATTTTCTCTTTGGTTTTTTGTATAGCTTCCAATAAGGTGCTTTTATGTAAACTACTGTAGAATGGGAAAAAATTTGGCGTCTGTCAACGGTACCGGACCGAAGGGAGGATAAGGAGTTGATAGACTCACTTCACCAAGACCCTCTTGGTGTTTCAAAAGGAAACACCTTTTGAGCTGCCTACCGGCGAGGGAGCCCCCAAGAATTGGGGGTTGGGGGTTGAGTTTTTTTTGCGATCCAACGTGCTACGTTGGCTAGGTGTGGGCAAGAGCCCGCGGTCTTGTTTTTGCCATGCTTTAGCATGGTTTCGGTACAGCCGAAACCGCCTCGCAGAGCTTACCACTTTGGTACAAAGTGTAGTAAGCTCCACTTTACAAATAAAGTTCTTTCTCGGACAATGGATAGAGGGAGATATATTTGGGGGTGGTCTTGATGAGTTTTGCGGTCATACATATGAAAAAATTTAAGAGTGCGGACATCAAAGGCATGCAGATTCATAATCAACGAGAAAAAGAGAGTCAGACGAATATGGACATTGATAAGGAGCGTTCTTCGTTGAATTATGATTTGTTGAATCATGCTCCGATTGATTATGACGAGCGCATTCAACAAGAAATTGATGAACGCTATTTAGGGGAACGAGCGATAAGGAAAGATGCGGTCAAACTATGCTCTTTTGTCGTCACGTCAGACAAAACTTTTTTTGATGGTCTAGATCCACAAGAAGAAAAGCGATTCTTTGAAGAAAGCGTGAAGTTTCTCCAGGATCGTTATGGTGAAAAAAATATGGTCTATGCGGTCGTACATAAAGACGAAAAAACGCCCCATATGCATGTGGGGATGGTTCCGATTACTTTGGAAGGTAAATTGGCAGCCAAACAGTTTTTTGGCAAAAAAACAGAACTGCAGCAACTTCAAGATAAATTTCATGAGCATGTGACAAAAAAGGGATTTGATTTAGAGCGTGGCGTTTCTAGTGACCGAAAGCATATAGAAGCCCAACGATTCAAAGCATTAAGCGTAAAGGAAGAAGTAAAATCATTAGAAAATGAATTGAAAGAAAAGCTAAATGATAAGCAATCACTGGAGAAGTCCGTTAAGGACATAGAGGGTCGCTTAAGCGACCTAGGAAAGTCTTTAAATCATGTTAAAAAAGTGGATGAGGTGGAAGTAAAAGAGAAGGGTGGCTTAGTTCGCTCTAGAACAGTCGAAATAGCCCAAGAAGACTTTGAAGGTATTAAAACCCTAGCTAAAGTTTCGGAGGGCCTTAAAATCAAATCTGAGCAACTTGAGGGCTATTGGATTCAAGAAGTGCAAAAAAATGATCGGTTAAAAGATGAAAATAGCATGTTAAAAAAAGAGAATGATCGTTTGAGAGATGAAAATAAAGAATTAGTTAGAGAAAATACTTTTTTAACTCGTACCCTTGAGAAGGTAAAAAGCTATTACAAAGATAAAGTAAAGGACTTCAGCCATCATGTTGGGCTTTTAAGGCCCAAGTCTTAGATAAAATGGGAGAGCGATTACTAAAAAAGCATTTCACAGACGAGCAAGAAGTGAATGGAGCTCAAATATTTTTGAAAGTGAAAGAGAATGAGAAACAAGAAAAAAAGGTGAGCAGAGAGAAAGGCAGAGGGGTAGATTTTGAAAGATAATAAAATTTCTCTTAATCTTCATGCCCGATTCTTGCCCCGATGAATAGTATCCGATTTAGTGGGGATATTACTAAGTGAAAAGTAGCTACCTTGCCTCTGAGTCCAACCTTAAAAAAGTTGTCAGAGGTTATTCTTTGTTATGGCCTTCCTAATCGACTGACCTTTCATTTTGCTTGTCCATAATTCCCGTTAATCGTTCTGATCCATACAAAAAAACAGCTTTCCAAAATTCAGCAGCCCTTCTTCATTTTGGATTCAGGACCATGTGAAAAACCTTTACTCTTTATAAAACAAAAATAATCATATTGAAAATATAGCTTTTAAAGAAGTTTACACATTGAATATTTTTCTGCATAAGAAAAGGCTGAAGTGAAAATACTTCAGCCTAAAACACCTTATATATTAACAGTCATATTAAGGTGTTTACGCACTCATTTTAAAAGGATATCCTTTAGCATTTACGAATCAATCCCAGGTCTTTTTTTCATTCAGTTAGTGAATTAATCATAAAAAATTAAATGCATATCACTGTTAGTCCTTGATTTCGCAAAAAATTCTGCTTCATTTCCTCCATCAACAAAGTTACCAATACCCCGGAAAATACCACATTCGCCTCGATCTAAATATCTTACCCCTACATAATCATTATAACTGTCAGGATCATACTCCCATAATTCAACTTTTAACTTACCAGCTGGACCCACGTAAGAATCCCGACAAATCTTATAATCACCACCAGTAGAGGGAAACTGATCACTCTCAGCACCATTAGAATAAAGAGTTTGTTCCCCTAAATAATCCCAGCCACTTGCAAATGTAGAAGAAGGGAACAACAACGCAGCGACCAATGCCACAGCACTCATTTTAAACATTTTCATGCTCATTCCTCCTCACCCGTTTTGACTTGAAATATATTTCCATATAATTCTAATCAATATTTTTTATATTATCATCTATCCAAAGATTCAATTTTTCATGAAGCGTTTTTGTAGTATCCACTACTTCATGCGCTACATATGAAATTAGAGAAAAAAGTGAAATGTGCTCGTCATTCAGTTTTGAAATGTATTTCTGAATCATCTTTAAACTTTTAAGCCTTCCCGGATCAAGTAAACCAATTACCTCTGAATCCACCATTTGTGTAAAGACGTCTCGATTTCTAATACCAGCAATCAGCAGCATAGTTGTGGCTAAACTTACACTACAATCCATGGAATAGGCCAAGGCTGAAATTCTTTCATGCTCGTAAGCTTTAAATCTTAAATGAATCCTTTCCTTCTGAATGGCATTTCTTTTCTGGATTACCTCTGCTTCAAAATCCCCTCTAAAAATCGTATTATCGTGCCTGTAGTCTCTTTTAAAATACATGGACAAGCCCTCAATACAGTCCCTAGAATTGATAGCTGCCATTATTATTTTTTCCCCTATATCCTTCACAGGCTGATTCAAAATATAGGATAAATTATGAACACATTCATTTAATGAGTGTGAGATTGTTGGTTTGATATCTCTTTTTTTATCGGAACGAACTTTTCTTTTTACTGTCTGGCTTCCCTCTTTCATAAACCCTTTCCCCTCCCTAAAGTGAAAATACGCTATGTACACTATCCATATGTACCTGAAATATGAACTATTCCAGAAGAAAGGAAGATGATTAACAATTCTGATTTTTGACCATACTTGTACAATCAAAGAACCTATAAAGGAGTATGGATCATGGCTAAACAAAAAGTGAACATGACTAAAGAAGAAGGCAAAGAATTATTAAAGAAAATCCTTGTTCATTCCGAAAAAAAAGGAATCCCAACTTTCCCGAAAAAGAAAAAAGCCTGAAGCATTTTCACTCCAGGCTATTTTTCACCAAACTATGAATCCCTTATATAGTAAATATAATGTTATATAGTGGTAATGCCTAACCCCCGTTATCTTAACAGCAATTCTTTCAACTATTTAGCTTATTATGCTTGACTGGTTTTAGGTTTTTTGACTTGCTGAAGTGAAGCAATGAAACGGCTGGAAGGCAGTCTTATCCCCTATGCTGAAAGAAAGCTAAAAAAAGCAATCTAACAGAATAGGAGGGATAAGCGTCTAATTTACTTGCGTCAGTTCGCAATGTATCCGTATGTATAGACCCTATTCACTCAACAGTTTTCACCGTACACGCCCTTTACCTAAAGGCTTGTCCTCTACATAAAGCCACCCCTATGCGACAAGCTGAACGTGTTCCCTAGCACCGTAATGCTAATGGCTACCACCCGAACCTTTTAAGGTAGTTCTCACCTTCCCCCAACAGATGAATAGGAATCCATTGAGGGTTGCCCACTTTGTAAGAGCATACTAGGTACTCTCTGCACGAACGTAGACTATCCAATCAGTTTTTAAGGTGCTTTCAGGCAATTGCACCTGAACAGTACACAAAAAAGGCGTTATCTCTTTAACCTGTCATCTTACCAAGTTAAAGAGATAACGCCTTATTAAGAACTTTGTCGGATATGTATGAAAGATACTAGCATTTGCTAGTTGAAATCCAGTAGACAAAGAGTTTATAATAGGTGTATCAAATTTAGTCCTGTTGCTTCAGGGCTAAAACTTTAACCAGTGGTAGGACACTAGGTTAATTGAGAAAGTCATTTCCGTTAAGAGGTAGGACTCTTAACATCAGGAAGTGGCTTTTTTGTTTATCCGTTCGTTATTAAGTTACTAATAATTTTACCTCTATCAAACTGGTAAAGCAACCATAATTAACAAGGTTCTACTGTAGCTTTGAAACAAAGTTTGATCAAATCAAAACAAGAAACCTTGATAAATGAATAAATTAAAGGACATGTTTTGAAAAAAAATTAATCAAAACATGCCCTAGTAATATATATTTGGATTATTCTTTTATAAAAAAGATTGATCATTTTTATGTTTCTTAATGAACTAACGCACCCGTTAGTTCATTAAGATGCACTAGTGCAACTTTTATTTATTTATCTACTCCTGCATCTATTTTCCAGCTATTTTGTAACTTCCGGATATAAATGATCTGACCAATGTGATATGCGTTATGAGTTGACATATTTCCGAGTATTGCCCACCATTTCACGTGTCCAGGATAACCATTAACTTCTCTCTCAACTTTTTCTTCAGATAATAACTCTTGCCAACGTAAAAGCACCTCTAATAGTTGTTTTTTTAAGTCAGCAAAAGTATGATTTTCAGGAATAATAAAGCTGTTATTATTATTTTCTATTGAAGGCACAGCATCAACGTGAGATTTTTGGTACCTTGTTTGCCATGTTTGATTCCAATATAGTAGATGCTGCACAATTTCAGCAATACTATTACTTTCTTCGTTTGGCTTCCAAAATGCATGTTCCTCAGACAATCTTTCTACTGAATCTGAAAATGGTAGGTACCAACTTGGGTCATTAGCATTTGCCAACAACTGATCCGATAAAACATCTTTTGCATGAACCATAACAAACACTCCTAATTTTTATATACTGTTTTTTCTAAATCTTTAAACAATGTCATCTTAATTAAATTCTACATAGTATATTGATTGTCCTGTTCTTATTAAGCTAACCTGCCCCGATAGTTGCATAAAGAAAGAGCTGCCTTTGTGAAGTGAACCCAAAAAGTTAGACACTTTATTTAATTAGGCAGCCTTGAGGGCATGAATCCGGTAATCTACCGGGCTCATGCCTTTTAATTTTACCTTGATTCGTTGATGATTGTAGTAATGGATATATTCCTCTAATTCTTGTTTGAAATGCTCCATGCTTTCAAATTCTTGAAGATAGAGTAATTCGGATTTTAATAAGCCAAAGAAGTTTTCAATGACCGCATTAT
>NZ_JBFUIB010000072.1:0-14962 GCF_056402095.1 Peribacillus sp. P4_C12 | reverse complement strand
TTTCATGCCGGAAGTGAAAACCTCTGAAAATGTTGAGCAAAACGAACCGAATACAGAGGCTGCAACAGAAGTAGAAGGAAGAAGCATCAAGAATATCTCAGAAGCTCTGGTGTCTATAGAAGTGGACGACAACCCTTATTATGTGTTTCCGAAGATTGATTTGCTGACACCTCCTACTTACGCAGAGCATGATGATGAGTGGCTTGAGGAGCAGACATTATTACTAGATGAGACACTGAAGAACTTTAATGTCCGGGCAAAAGTTGTCAATGTCACTCAAGGGCCAGCAGTGACTCGTTTCGAGGTGCATCCGGAACCAGGTGTGAAGGTGAATAAAGTAACAAATCTGATGGATGATATCAAATTAAGTCTAGCTGCTCAGGATATGCGGATGGAAGCGCCGATTCCGGGTAAGCATACAATTGGTATCGAGATTCCAAACAGGAAAAGTAAGCCGGTATTTTTGCGAGAGGTTTTGGAAAGTACTGAATTTCAAGAGCATGAATCACCGCTTGCTGTGGCACTTGGACTCGATATATCAGGTCAGCCGATTATCACTGATTTAAGAAAAATGCCACATGGCCTGATTGCCGGACAAACCGGATCAGGGAAAAGTGTCTGTATCAACACGATGCTGGTTAGCTTGCTGTATAAAGCGACGCCTCAGGAGTTGAAATTACTATTAATCGATCCGAAAATGGTCGAGCTTGCTCCATATAACCGGATTCCGCATTTGGTCAGTCCAGTCATTACTGATGTGAAGGCCGCTACAGCTGCTCTGAAATGGGCGGTAGAGGAAATGGAACGGCGTTATGAATTGTTTGTTCATGCCGGCGTCCGTGATATTAGCCGCTTTAATGATCAAGCAGAAAAAGCCGGACAATATTCAAGCAAGCTTCCTTATATTTTGGTGATTATTGATGAGCTGGCGGATTTAATGATGATGTCCCCAGCTGATGTCGAGGAAGCAATCTGTCGCATTGCTCAAAAGGCCCGTGCCTGTGGTATTCATTTAATTGTGGCTACACAGCGACCATCAGTCGATGTCATAACAGGATTAATCAAGGCAAATATTCCGACAAGAATCGCGTTCTCTGTTTCTTCCCAAGTCGACTCACGCACGATTATCGATAGCGGAGGGGCAGAAAAGCTGTTAGGAAAAGGGGATATGTTATTTGCTGAAAACGGCTCATCAAAAACGGTGCGTTTGCAAGGAACTTTTGTAAGTGACGAAGAAATTGATCAAGTCGTCAACCATGTGAAACTAGAGCAGCAGCCGAAGTATTTATTTGAGCAAGAAGATTTGTTAAATCGGGCACAGGTTACTGAAGATGCAGATGAGCTTTTCTTTGAGGCATGTGAATTTGTTGTGAGTCAGYAGGCTGCATCAGCATCAAGTGTCCAAAGACGCTTCCGTGTCGGTTACAACCGGGCAGCGCGTCTAATAGAAATGATGGAGCAGCAGGGGGTTGTTTCGGAATCAAGAGGCAGCAGACCCCGTGATGTTTTAATCACAGAGGAAGAACTTGAATTTTTGCATGTGAATTAAGAGAACCTATTAAAAGGAAATTGTATATAATGTTAAAGGTGAAAACGCGGTGTTATCACCTTTCATGACGGAATAGCCAATGATTTGATAATTTGGTATCTGCTTGACATGGATGAATGAATAAAAAAGTGATATAATAGTTTTTTGTTGATGAGTGATTGAAAATATAAGTATAAAAAAACCTATGAAGAAATTGCATTTCTTCAAGTCTCGTAATGAAAAAACAAATAAAAGATGACGTCATATACTGTCATACAGGTAGACGATTGGTGGAGGTTCGCTTTATGACTGCTTACCATTTTGTGGGAATTAAAGGATCGGGTATGAGCGCTCTTGCTCAAATACTGCATGATATGAATATTGAAGTGCAGGGTTCCGACTATGAAAAAGAATTTTTTACACAATTAGCGTTAGAAAAAGCCGGGATAAAAATCCTTCCTTTCAATGAGGAAAATATACAACCAGGAATGACCATTATTGCAGGGAATGCGTTCCCGGACACCCATCCGGAAATCGTAAAGGCAATGGAACTAGGTTTGCCAATCATCCGTTATCACCGTTTCCTTGGTGATTTCATGAAAAACTATATTAGTGTGGCAGTTACGGGAGCGCATGGTAAAACATCGACAACCGGCTTACTGGCCCATGTTATGGGTGGCGTAAAACCAACATCCTATTTGATTGGGGATGGAACGGGTAAAGGGATTGTGGAATCTAATTACTTCGTATTTGAAGCATGTGAATATCGCCGACATTTCCTTTCTTATTATCCGGATTATGCAATCATGACAAATATTGATTTTGATCATCCTGATTATTATGCAAATGTTGAAGACGTGTTTGAGGCATTCCAAACAATGGCTATGCAAGTCAACAAAGGCATTATTGCGTGCGGAGATGACGAGCATTTACCACATATTCAGGCGAAAGTACCGGTTATTTTTTACGGATTTACGGAAGGAAATGATTTTCAAGCGAAAAATGTTTCCGTTACCCCAGATGGCACTACATTCGATGTGCATGTAAGAAACAATTATTATGATACATTTACTATTCCGACTTACGGAAAGCATAATGTGTTGAATGCACTAGGTGTCATTGCACTTTGTAAATATGAAAACTTGGATAAGGAAGCTGTGAAAGCCCAATTACGGACTTTTGGCGGAGTCAAACGCCGGTTCTCTGAAAAGGAAATCGGAAGTCAGATCATCATTGATGATTATGCGCATCATCCGACTGAAATCTCAGCAACTGTTGACTCAGCGCGTCAAAAATATCCAGAGCGTGAAGTTGTTGCGGTATTCCAACCACATACTTTCTCAAGAACGCAAGCATTCCTGGATGAGTTTGCTGATAGCTTGAATTTAGCCGACAAAGTATACTTATGCGAAATTTTTGGATCTGCTCGTGAACACCAAGGAAAGCTGTCAATTGAAGATCTTCAAGAGAAAATTCCTGGTGCCGAGTTGATAACGGAGAACACAACATCAATATTGCAAAATCATGAAAACAGTGTCGTACTATTTATGGGGGCAGGGGACATTCAAAAGTTCCAGGCGGCCTATGAGCAGTTGCTACAGGTTAAATAAAAAAAATGGCCAATCCGTTAGCGGGTCGGTCATTTTTTTTCAGTTTAGATCCATAGAAAAAAACCAGCCGCAAAATAGACTGCGGCTGGTTTTTTAAAATCCGGTACAACTTATAAATGTTATTTTAAATTTTCTGGATTTAATTTTTCCAGTTCAGGTAAGACAAAGCGTCCGTCCTTACGAATCAAGACATCATCAAAATAGATTTCTCCTCCGCCATACTCAGGGCGCTGGATATTGACTAGGTCCCAGTGAATGTTTGAATGGTTTCCGTTAAAGGCATCATCATAGCATTGTCCAGGGGTAAAATGAAAACTTCCATCAATTTTTTCATCAAAGAGGATATCTTGCATCGGGTGTAGAATATAAGGATTTACACCAATCGCAAATTCACCGACATAACGTGCGCCTTCATCTGTATCAAAAATTTTGTTGATGCGTTCAGTATCATTCGCAATTGCTTCAACAATTTTCCCATCCTTGAATGTTAACTTCACGTTTTCAAAAGTAAAACCCTGATAAGGGGACGGAGTATTATATGAAATCACACCATTGATTGAATCCTTCACAGGAGCCGTATATACTTCACCGTCAGGAATGTTGAGCTCACCTGCACATTTGATGGCTTTAATGTCTTTGATGGAGAAAGATAAGTCCGTTCCGGGACCTGTTAAGCGGACTTTATCTGTTTTATCCATCAATTCAACAAGGCTGTCCATTGCTTCGCTCATTTTGCCGTAGTCGAGGTTGCAGACTTCGAAATAGAAATCTTCGAATGCTTCTGTACTCATTTTGGCTAATTGAGCCATGGAATTTGTCGGGTAGCGAAGTACGACCCATTTTGTTTTTGGTACGCGGATATTTCTATGTACTTTCCCGATTGTTTGGCCGTGAATTGCCATTTTCTCTGCAGGGACATCGGATTGCTCATTGATATTATCCCCGGCACGAAGCCCGATATAAGCATCCATCTGGCTCATTACGTTTGCTTCAAACTCACCCATCATCTTGTATTGTTCTTCTTGAGCACCCATTAACAAGGCACGATCCACCTGGTGGTCTTTTAAAAGGACGAACGGGTAACCACCTGCTGCATAGGCTTCATTCACAAGGGCGTTAACAAGTTCACGCTGCAATCCAAAGTTTTCTATTAAGACTTTTTCACCTTTTTGGAGCTTCACGGAATAATTGATTAAGTTATTTGCTAATGTTTCAATTCTAGGATCTTTCATAAAAAATACCTCCATTGTTTAAATTCGACTTATCTTTCTATCATACCCGATTTATTGCCATAAGTTCATCAATAGACTCCTATGGAGGAAATGGTTTTAGACAATAATATTTCCAGATTAGGGTTTGGTAGGGTATATTGAAAAAATAAAAACGTTTATAATAACAGGGAAGGGGTAACTAATAACTAACAGTTACTTAATAGTCGATTTTTTTCGGAGGTGTTCCAATGGAGATTATTTTATACGTAAGTGCTGCAATTGCAGCGATTGCTTTCTTAGTCCTTGTTATTTTTTTAACCAAGGTACTAACATCACTTCAAGCTACCTTGGACAGCGTGGCCCGGACGCTGACAGGACTTGAAAGCCAAATGCAGGGCATAACGCTCGAAACTACCCAGCTATTACATAAAACAAATACGTTGGCTGAAGACTTGCAACAAAAATCAGAAAATCTGAACACAGTAGTAGATGCTGTGAAGGATGTCGGCACATCCATCTCAAGCTTTAACACTTCCGTCCAAAAGGTTTCCCATAAGGTGCAGACGGAGATTGATAATAATCAAGAGCGAATCTCCCAAATTGTACAATGGAGTAATGTAGCCTTGGAAATTCGGGACAAATGGAAATCCAGAAATAAGCAGGCTGCCCCGACTCCAAATGAAAGAGCGGAGTTAGAACGGGAAGCGCTAGAAACAGATAACTTACCTAAAAAAAGGTTTTTACGCTCTAGATCTTAAAATCTAGTTAAATAAAAATAAACTGAAAATTGAGAGGGGAATGTACTATGACTCAAAAAGAATTTCCGACAAAGGACTATCAGAAATCATATGAGGACGAATGCGACTCTATCAATTCAAAGGACTTTATGATTGGCGCCTTAATCGGTGGCATGATTGGAGCAGCAACAGCGCTGTTTATGGCTCCGAAAACAGGTAAGGAATTAAGAAGTGATTTAAATGAACAAGCTAGAAATCTTTCAGAGAAAACAGAAAAACTAAGACAAACGGCAATGGAAAAGGGTACAGCTCTTGCCGATACTGCCAAAGAAAAAACAAGTTCTGTCACTGAAATTGTTTCTAATAAATCATCTGGTATTGTTAATAAAGTGAAAAGTTTAAAAGTGGGTAAATCAGAAAACGGTGATGCTGCCGATGATACTACAAATTCGAGCAATAAGGATATTGATGTAACTGGAACTTCAGATGCTCCAATCGTATCGGTCGAAACGAATTATACGAACGATAGCAACACGGATTCCGAAAATGCTCCAGCCGATCCTACAAGCGGAAACAAGAATACGGCAAAATTAAAGCTTGATGAAGCGAAAAAAGCATTTGATGAAACAGAAAATAAATTAAAAAATTAAACTCAAATCTTCATTCATATATTACTGGTGAAGGCGCATAGAAGTTTGTCAAGAATCAGGCGATGAAGCGGTACGATAGCTTCATCGTCTTTTTGATGATAAACTATGCTAATAATGAAAGGAGACTTCAAAAAATGACAATAAATAAAATTGATTCAGAAGAACAATTCAATGAGCTTTTAAATGAGGAGACGTTCCTTCTTTTCAAGCATAGTTTAACATGCCCAGTCAGCGCTGAAGCATATGAACAATATGAAAAGTATATGGCAGCGAACGAGGAACTAAAAACGGCCTATTTGGCCGTTCAAGAAGCGCGTCCTCTATCCAATTATGTGGCAGAAACATTTGATATTAAACATCAATCGCCACAAGTTATTCTTTTTAAAAATGGAAAACCAGCTTGGAATGAATCTCATTGGAGAATTACATACGATTCACTAACTAAAGCTATCTCTGAATAAGTTGAAAAGCCGTATCCCTCTGCTTGAGGGATACGGCTTTTTTATTCCGCCTACATTCATACAGTAGTTGGCCAAAGGATTTTTAAATGATCCCCGGGAGAAATTACTTCATGAAAGGTCGTTTCTTGATCGTTTTTGATAAGGGTAAAGCGTTTATCTCCTTGAGTGGGCAAGTCAACTTCGACATGGCGGAATACATCCTGAAAAATAAATGGTTCTAGTTTTTGTCGGACTAAGCTGATTGAATCTCCTGTATGAATGAAATCATTCTCTTCAAGAAGTTCGTTGTTCCGCCGAAACTCAGCTAGTTTCTTAGAAAGGATAACTTGATTACCCTCATAAAAAACAGGGATGGAGAAGGTGTGCTGAATATTAAGGGCGTCAGCAACATCCAGTAATGTTGGCTGGGTCCGTCTTGTGATTTCTATTTCATCTCCATCATCAAAAGAGTAGGCAAGTTTCGATTCTAAACCATTTTTAGTGATTCTTCCTGTTAAGGCCGGGAGTCGAATGGCTCTACCATTTAACTGAAAGGAAAAAGGTTCAAGACGAGTAAGGAGCTCAGGCTGTTGAACCGCCTTAATTAATTCTTGGATTGTTCCAGGCATTTCGCAGGTTATTTGATCATGGTCCTCAACAAGTTCATTGCCAGACGCCGCATTTCCATTTCTGGTGATAGAGGCCCAAATCCTATGTTCTGTTCCATTAAGGATAACTTTTTTACTGGAGTGGTCGTCAAGCACATCGCTTATCCGTAAAATAGCGGGCTCACCGTCTTCACCTTTTGTGGTTATAATGACATCTTCATTTTTAACTTCATTATCTAAGGAGGCTTCTTTCCCATTTAAAGTGATAAGAGATTTCTTCCCGTGTCCTCCTGGAAGCGTAATCTGCTGCCCATTGATATGTACAATTTTAGCCATCCCAGGCTTTCCGCACAGTTTACTCATCCGGATACCGGCCGTGAGCAGGCAATCCCCCACGCTTGTTCGTTTCATATCGAATAGACGGATGGGACGGTCGTCAACGGTTACGCTCATATACTGTATCGGGTTTTTATCGGCTGCAATGGCTATGCCAATTGGGGTAACCAATTCGGGACCTTTTTGAATCGTATCTGAAATCCCGAGGTTTTGGATGGCTTCTATACCACGAATAGCGACTCGGTTCTCAGGCAAATTTAATTTTTCAGCCAAAAGGCGGGGAAGCTCTGGTGTCTGACTTCCGCCACCAACAAGCATCACTGCTTTTGGCGGTTTTGCGTTATTCAGAGATAGAATTTCTGTACTGATTGACTCGGCCAAACGATCGAGTGAGGGATGAATATTATGGATGATTTCCTCCCTGGAAACATCGTTGGCAAAACCGAGGATATCTGTAACTGTTATATGATCATGATCGATTAACTCTCTTTTTGCATTTTCGGCTAATGGGAAATCAAGAAGCAGGTAGTCACTGATTGCCTCGGTTATTTCATCACCAGCAATTGGCACCATCCCATAGGCAATGACGGTCCCTGAATCTGTCAGGGCAATATCTGATGTCCCGGCTCCAATATCTACTAAAGCGACGTTTAAGCGCCGCATGGATGACGGAATGAGTACATTGATAGCCGCTATAGGCTCAAGGGTGAGAGCCTGCATTTCCAAATCCGCTCTCTTTAAGGCTGACAGCAGTGATTCTACTACAACCTTAGGAAGAAAGGTAGCAATGATCTCAACAGATGCTTCATCACCGCTCTGGTCAATTAGACTACCTATTTCCTGTCCATCAAGCCGATAGTATAAAACAGAATAACCAACGCAATAATACATGGAATGGGAAGTGGTTTGTTTGGCAACAACGGCCTGTGCTTCCTGGACGGCACTGAATTCAAGGTGAAGGATATCTTCACGTGTAAGCATCGGCTTGCCTCCAATATTGATCGTCATTTCCGCCCGTTCCGTTTTTAAGGCCCTTCCGGCAGCAGCCACGGAAACCTTCTTTAAGGGACCGTGTTTTTCTTCAAGTTGACTTTTGATATGAGTAATGACTTTGGATACGGCAAGGACATCATGAATTTGTCCATCGAGCATGGCTCTCTCAGAATGCTCTTCAGATAAAATATCTATTATATTATAGCTTTCCTGCTTTTTTTCCAATATAATTCCTACAACGGATCGTGTTCCAATATCTAAAGCAAACAGTTTTTCGTACATGGAAAACACCTACTTTTATGTAATTATGACTTTAATGCTTAAAAGCGTTTAATTATTAAAGAAAAATGTAGTGACATTTAAAGATACTTCATTTATAATTGATTTAATTATACATGAAATATTATAAAATTTTTCATTGGATAAAATAATCGGGGCAAATGAGTGAAAATTCAAATAGATAATTTGGGCTTTTAATCGCTGAACCGGTTTTAATTTTAAAAAACGAAGGGATGGATTTGTAATGAGCAACAAAGAGCTTGATGGACTTCGTAATCAACTGGATGATGTGAACCTTCAGTTATTACATCTTATTAATCAACGTGCTGAACTTGTACAGGAAATTGGCCGCGTAAAAGAAAAACAAGGTGTAAACCGTTACGATCCGGTTCGTGAAAGAACAATGTTGGACCTTATCGAAGCTAATCATCAAGGACCTCTTGATCTTGGTTCGATTAAACATATTTTCAAAGAAATCTTCAAATTAGGCTTGGAACTTCAAAAAGATGACCAGAAGAAAACGCTTCTTGTTTCTAGAAAACAAAAATCGGAAGATACAATCATCGACATTAAAGGCGAATTGATTGGGAACGGAATTCCAAGCTTTGTTTTCGGACCATGTGCCGTGGAATCTTATGAACAAACAGCTGCAGTAGCTGAAGTCATCAAAGCAAAAGGCTTGAAACTAATGCGCGGTGGTGCATATAAACCACGTACCTCTCCATACGATTTCCAAGGACTTGGTTTGGAAGGCTTACAAATTCTTAAGCGTGTAGCTGATGAATACGGCTTAGCTGTAATCAGTGAAATCGTGAGTGCAAACGACATCGAAGCTGCGGTTGAACATATTGATGTCATCCAAATCGGAGCACGTAACATGCAAAACTTTGACTTGTTAAAAGCTGCAGGTGCTGTAAATAAACCTGTTCTCTTAAAACGTGGACTTGCTGCAACAATCGAGGAGTTCATTCATGCAGCGGAATACATCATGTCACAAGGTAATGGTAACATCATCCTTTGTGAGCGCGGTATCCGTACTTACGAAAAAGCAACAAGAAATACACTTGATATCTCTGCTGTTCCGATTTTAAAACAAGAAACTCACTTACCGGTTATGGTTGACGTCACGCATTCTACTGGACGACGCGACCTATTGCTTCCAACAGCTAAAGCAGCTCTTGCTATCGGTGCGGATGGTGTCATGGCAGAAGTTCATCCTGATCCGTCTGTTGCATTATCAGACTCTGCACAGCAAATGGACTTCAAACAATTTGATGAATTCTACGAAGAAATTAAACGTTTGAACTGGGTAACAGTATAAGCTAGAAGGTTTTTAAAATATGCACTTACGGCCCTTACCATCTTGGCAAGGGCTATTTTTAATGGTAAAATACTTGTTTTTGCAGAAAAAGTCTATAAAAAGGCACTATTGGATTGCAGGAAAGATTCTACTATCGTATGATAAATAACAAGAATGAGAACTGTTCGGAAGGTTGAGTCATACATAAAGTGATATCTATGTGAATTTTATACTTGTAGAGATTATGAATCATTGGCTGAGAAGAAAGAGTAGGACTGCATTTTTGTTAGTCAGATTGTTCCTAAAATAATCTTCCTTATAGAAGAAAAACGTATAAAAGAATTTTTCTCAAATATTTCGAGTCTTTTATGGGAAAAATGAAAGAAATGGAGGAATGGATGAATGAATAATATAACCATTTATGATGTGGCACGCGAAGCGAATGTTTCTATGGCCACTGTGTCCCGCGTAGTAAACGGGAATCCAAATGTAAAGCCTGCAACAAGAAAGAAAGTTTCAGACGTGATTGATAGGTTAGGATACCGTCCTAATGCAGTGGCGAGGGGTCTTGCCAGCAAGAAAACAACAACAGTAGGGGTTATTATCCCGGATATCTCTAGTATCTTTTTTGCTGAGTTAGCACGAGGCATAGAAGATATTGCGACTATGTATAAATACAATATCATTCTAAGCAGTTCTGATGAGAATATAGATAAGGAATTTCATTTGTTGAATACGATGCTTGGAAAACAAGTAGATGGTATCGTATTCATGGGTGGCAATATTTCGGATGAACATGTGAGAGAGTTTAAAAATTCACCTGTTCCAATCGTATTGGCTGGTTCGGTAGAAGAAAGCGGGCAAGTCCCATCCGTTAATATTGATTATGAAGCAGCTGCATTTGACGCAGTTACCTTCTTCGCCCAAAAGGGTCACAAGCATATTGCTTTTGTAACTGGAAACTTGTCCGCGCTAATTAATGAAAAGAAATTAGCTGGTTATAAACGAGGGTTGAAAGAAGCGGGGCTTTCATTCGATGAGAGTTATATTGTTGATGGCGATTATACATATGATTCAGGGATTGAGTCTTTTGATAAGTTTCTGGAAGCTGAAAAGAAACCGACGGCGTTCATTGTCGGCGCTGATGAAATGGCGCTAGGAATTGTCCATGCTGCTCAGGACAAAGGCTATAATGTACCGGAAGACTTTGAAGTGATCAGTTTTGATAACACCCGATTGACCTTAATGGTTCGCCCGCAAATTACGACGATCGTTCAGCCTTTATACGATATTGGAGCGGTTGCAATGAGGCTTCTGACAAAATTGATGAATAAAGAACAAGTGGAGGAGGGTCATGAAATAGTGATCTTACCACATCGAATTGAAGAGCGGCAATCAACGAAATAAGCTGCTTAGAGAGTGTCCTTAGGGCACTCTCTTTTAGTTTTGAAAACTATGGAAGGGTCTTGACGAAAAAAAAGATCGTTTTTCAACGACCTTTTTAGTCAGCTTTTATCATTACTTGTTGATGTTTGTTTGGAAGTTCGGATAGGATAAAGAGCCTTTTCGAGCGTTTGGGCATTCTTCTCGGTAATTTCTGGTTTCCTTGGAATAGGTTCGTATATGTCCTCCATATCATCCCACTCATTTGGGAGCGTCACAGGGGACTCAGGCTGCCATGTATTAAGCCATTCTTTCGATAGGGGGCCAGATATATCATTATTCGTCATCTCAAGCCAGACCCTCGACCAGGCACGTGGAACGACACGCCAGATATCATACCCTCCGCCGCCAACTGCAATCCAGCGGCCTTCACAATACTGATGGGCCAATTCGTGAGCCAATTTTGGTATTTCCCTGTAAATCTTCATTGTGGCAGATAGGTGGGTGAGTGGATCATAATAATGAGAATCGGCACCATTTTGTGTTAAGATGACATCCGGTTTGAAGAATTCAACCACTTCTTTGAAGGAAGCTGTGTAGCATTCGAGCCAGGAGTCATCTTCCGTGAACGCATCGACGGGAATATTGAATGAATAGCCATAGCCCTTTCCTTGCCCTCGTTCGTTAATATTGCCAGTGCCGGGAAACAAATACCGTCCTGTTTCATGAATGGATAGGGTGCAGACTTCTGGGTCATCATAAAACGACCATTGTACGCCGTCACCATGATGGGCATCCGTATCGACATATAAGACACGTGCGCCATATCTTTTTTGTAAGTATTTAATCGCGACCGAACTATCATTATAAATACAAAAGCCCGAAGCTTTGCCGCGAAAACCATGATGCAGGCCCCCACCAAGATTTAGGGCATGCAGAGACTGACCGGTCATAACGGCATCCACGGCCGTTAAGGTTCCACCTACTAGTAAGGCACTTGCTTCATGCATATTAGGGAAAATTGGAGTATCTTCTGTTCCTAATCCATAATTTACGGCTTTTTCAAGAGGAAGTTTTCCCTCACCCGCCAATCTGACAGCGTTTACATAATGGTGGTCGTGAATCAGTTCTAATTCTTCATCGGTAGCGATTCTAGGTTTTATAATTTGATCATCACTAATGGCATGGTGTTTTTTTAACAAATCTAGCGTGAGCTTAAGCCTCTTTTGATTAAAAGGATGCTCGTCGCTGAATTTATAGGTAAGGAGTTCATCGGAATAGACAAACAGTGATTTATCAGTCATGAGAAATCCCCGGTAGACTAGGCCATAAAACGGTATAGCCTTCTTTCTTTAAATCCTCCACCACCATAAATGGATTCATTGTCTGCACACGGATTACAAGAATCTTATAATCAATTTCAGTTTTTTCCGGATAAACAAGAGTACTCAGGATATTCAAATTGCGCTTTTTGAAAATGAGGGCAATATCGTAAAGCGCCCCTGCTTTATTCGGAATTTTGATTTCAATTTGGGAACCGGGCTGATTAACCCCCGTTAATTCAACGTAAGAATGGAGCAAATCAGAACCGGTTATAATGCCTACTAACTTTTTTTCTTTCACGATTGGCAGGCAGCTGATATTGTTTTCACAAAATACAGCCCCGATTTCTTCAACAAAATCTAGCGGATGCCCTGTGATTATATCTGTTTTCATGATGCTGGTTAGTGGTTTTTGTAAATCATTTTTGTATTCTGAGGTGCGGAAAATCGAAGGAGCAGCATCCCGTATATCACGGTCGCTGACTAATCCCACAAGTTGAAAGTTGTCATCGACAATGGGAATATGGCGAATTCGTTTCTCCTTAATGATTAAGACAGCGCTATGGATTGTATCTGTTGGAGTGAGAGAAATAATATCTTCATTCATTATTTTTTCAACAATCATATTTGTTCCTCCTCTTTACTCACCTTTTTAATACATAAATCGATTCATAAAACGTAGTTGGTCAAACTTCTGGATAGATTCGGGCGGCACTCTTTTTCCAATACGCGCCATCAGGCAGTTGGCTGGATGGGAACTGATTTCCGGGTCATCTGTTGCAAAGTAGACCAAGCCGCCGGCACTCATCATTTTTTCCATGATTTTGCGATAGTCCCAAATATTCAATCCTGTCCCTTTCAAATCCCAATGCCAATAGTATTCAGTTGTAATGATGATAAAGTCTTCTACCGAATCGTCTTCCATGGAGAGACGGATTAAGTTCTTCCCGACGGAGGCACCTCGATATTTAGGGATGACCTCGATTGCACCAAGCTCAATCAGGTCGTCCATCTTGATTTCTGACCAGCGTTCCAAGGGGTCGGGATATAAATAAGTTACATAACCAACGATGGTCTGATTTTCACGTGCTATAAAGATTCTGCCCTCAGGCAAGTCTGCGATCTCGATTAACGCTTTATGCTGCAGAGCAGGTGGGCGAAAGGCGACTAAGTCTTCGTGAAACTCATAGGATGCCATTTTTTGTCCATTAAGCGGGCCTTCAATGATGATTGTGCCGCTTAATGTCTGCAATTCCTTAGCGTAATAGGTCTTACTATATTCCATTCTTTCACCAACCTCGTAAAATAGTTATCTTTTATACTTATATCCCAAAGTATAAGATTCATTATGCTTGAAAACTAACCAAATGGAAAGTTTACATAAATTATACATAAAAAACAAGTGACATAATTCTGAAAGTTCGAGACATATTTGAATCTTTTGTTACAAGATGGCTTTATGTTCCGGATACCAATACGTAATTATCCTTTAGCAATATTCGCCTTAAGTTTTCAAAATTTATAGCGAATGAATTTACCCTAATATGGAAAAAATAAGTATTTTAAAAATTGAGAAAATTAGATTTTTATACTATAATACAAAATATAAAGCTGAAAAAAGGGGGAGTATGTCGTATGAATGTGAAAGCGCTGCCAGTAGTTGAGGGTAATTTTAATTTAAAGAATTACGATGAAAAATACAAGACGTTTGACTGGTCTGAAGCGGAAAAGGAATTCTCCTGGTCTGAAACAGGTAAAGTGAATCTCGCATATGAAGCCATTGACCGCCATGTTGAAACATACAGAAAAAACAAGGTCGCCCTTTATTACAAAGATGAAAAAAGAAATGAAAAGTATACATTTAAGGAAATGAAAGATTATTCAAACCAAGCGGCCAATGTGTTCAAGAACATTGCCAAGGTGGAAAAGGGTGATCGTGTTTTCATTTTCATGCCTCGCTCCCCGGAACTTTATTTTGCATTACTAGGTGCCATTAAAACTGGAGCAGTCGTCGGTCCGTTGTTCGAAGCTTTCATGGAGGGTGCCGTAAGAGATCGACTGGAAGATAGCGAGGCAAGTGTGATAGTAACGACTCCTGAGCTTTTGCCTCGTGTCCCGGTGGATGAATTGCCCCATTTGAAGCATATTTTTTTAGTGGGGGAAGATATCAAAGAAGAAGGAAAATATTATCACTTTAATAAAAAACTTAAAGAAGCGGACAAAAAATTTGAGATTGAATGGGTGGACCGCGCTGATGGATTGATTCTTCACTATACATCCGGTTCGACAGGGAAGCCAAAAGGTGTGCTCCACGTACATAATGCGATGGTTCAGCATTATCAAACGGCAAAATGGGTCCTTGATCTACAGGAAGAAGATGTGTATTGGTGCACAGCGGATCCTGGATGGGTGACAGGGACGTCTTACGGTATCTTTGGTCCATGGCTGACAGGTACATCGAATGTCATCGTAGGTGGTCGATTTAAGCCTGAATCTTGGTACAAAACTCTGCAAGACTTTGGTGTTACGGTCTGGTATAGTGCACCGACTGCGTTCAGGATGCTG
>NZ_JBFUIB010000071.1:0-14990 GCF_056402095.1 Peribacillus sp. P4_C12 | reverse complement strand
GAATGAAGCCATAAGGCTTCTAACCGTAGGAACTACGGGAGTAGCCTAATTAAAAATTGGCCGATAGGCTAATGTTCTTAGGAATCCCCCACTTCAATCAGACCGTAAGGTCGATAAGTGGTGGGTAGTTCAATGTTAACTATCACCACTTTAAGTTTACACAGTTTTTCACTATTTTTAATGATAAATAGGCACTAAAATACTTGACCCAATCATAGGTATAGGCAGATTTTATTGTTTCTATAGGCATTTAGTTAGGTATTGCTTTTCATAATTATTTCTAATATCATTAGTTCTCAAGGTGGATGTAGTGTTTACTAATATTTACTGAATGCCCGCCTAAAAACCCATTCTTTGAATGGGTTTTTAGGCGGGGGTTGATATGAAATCGCTAAATTGAATTGTAATTATTTCGTTAATAATTTTTGAAAGCATTTTTTTATTGAAAAAGTATTCATTCAATGTAAATTTCATGTAAAATTTCTAGAAAAAACATAAATATAGGTAATATCATGGTATAATGCAATAGGTCATTTTTAACATTTTGGGAGGATAATATGGAAGAAACTATTAGTATTAAAGATATTTTTCAAACATTAAAGAAACGTTGGAAGTTAATAACGCTATTGACATTAATCGCCGCGTTGATTAGTGGTGCAATATCTTATTTTTTATTAACACCTGTTTACGAATCATCCACACAGATTTTAGTTAATCAGAATCAATCGAAGAACCAACCTGATTCAAATCAAATACGATCTAATATTGACATGATCAATACATACAGTGTGATCATAAAAAGCCCTGCTATTTTAGAGAAGGTCATAGATGATCTTGAACTAGAACAAAGCGTGGATCTACTTAGTCAAAAAATTACGATTAACAGCCAAGAAAATTCTCAAGTCTTCAGTTTAACGGTTCAAGATAGTAATCCATCCAAGGCAGCCGAAATTGCAAACGCAGTGTCTGGAACATTCCAAAAGGAAATCAAAGATATCATGAATGTCGACAATGTTAGCATACTTGCTAAGGCAGAAGTAAAGGGAAATCCAACTCCTGTAAAACCATCTCCATTATTGAATATCGCTATTGCGGTGGTAGTTGGGTTAATGGCTGGAATAGGCTTGGCATTCCTACTAGAGTACATGGATAATACGATTAGAGATGAAAAGGATATTGAGACACTCCTTGACTTGCCATTACTTGGATCCATCCAAAAAATATCGCAAAATAAATAAAGAACCATTCAGTGACATTAAGAAAGGAAGTGGGATTTTTGAGAAGGAAAGATGAAAAACAAGTGAATTTAATTGCGCAAACTAATCCTAAATCGCCTATTACTGAACAATATCGATTAATTAGGACAAACATACAATTTACTTCAGTGGATAAAGAAATCAAAACCATTGTGGTTACTTCCGCGGAGCCTAATGATGGGAAATCGACTACAGCTGCCAACCTAGCGATTGTGCTAGCTCAAGAAGAGAAAAAAGTATTACTTGTGGATGCGGACTTAAGGAAACCATCCATTCATTATGCTTTTAACATTAGTAATATACATGGACTAACTAGCGTATTGACAAAGAAAATGGACTTAAGAAAAACTATCTCGAATTCAAATGTTTCAAATCTAGACATTTTAACAAGTGGACCGATACCACCTAATCCATCAGAGTTATTAAATTCCAAAGCGATAGAAACTGCTATTAATGAACTAAAAGGTATCTATGATTATATCATTTTTGATACACCGCCAGTTCTTGTAGTCGCTGACTCTCAAATTGTAGCTAATAAATGTGATGGCGTGATTATGGTAGTGGCAAGCGGCAAGACAAACAAACAAAGCGCAGTAAAAGCAAAAGACCTTTTAGAAAAAGCTAATACGGCATTACTTGGGGTCGTGTTGAATGGAACGGAATCAGATACCAGCAATTATTATTACTATCAATCCTAAATAAAATATTTTTCGACAAATTAATACCCTATTTTATAGCAGTTTTTCATGCTACTATTAACAGGGTATTAATTCCTATCTGATTTCTAAGTGATTAAGTCTATTATCCCATTTATATAAAGGAAGTGTGTGAAATTTGATTGACTTGCATTGCCACATTCTCCCTGGAGTTGATGATGGATCCTCTGATATGCAGGAAAGCTTGGCCATGGCAAAGAAAGCGGTAGAAGCAGGGATAACTCATTTATTTGCCACACCACATCACTTAAATGAGAAATATGTAAATGTGAAGGATAACATTATTGATCGTGTATTTGATTTAAATGAGTGCTTACAACAAGAGAATATTCCTCTTTCTGTTCATCCTGGACAAGAATTGAGAATACATAGAGAATTATTTGTTTCACTTGATAAGGGAGAAGTACTAACGCTTGATAATACCGACAAGTATTTATTGCTAGAACTCCCGTCAGGACATGTGCCTACATACACACAAGAACTGGTCTATGAGCTTTTGTTAAAAGGGATTACACCAATTATTGTGCATCCTGAGAGAAATAAGGAATTGTTAAAGAATCATAATCTATTATTAAAATTGGTTCAAGAAGGTGCCTTAACTCAACTTACCTCTGGTAGTATTACCGGTCTCTTTGGTAAGAATATTAAGTCATTTTCAAAAAAAATTATTGAAAATAATTTGGCTCATTTTATTGCAACAGATGCCCATAATATTGCCTCTAGGGGATTCACTTTACATGAGGCCTATGAAACAATCACAAAAACATATGGAATCGAGCGTGCATTTTATTTCAAAGAAAATGCTGAACAGCTTATTCAGGGACAAGGTCCTTCTATTGAAAAACCAGTACCGTTTAAAAAGAAGATCTTAGGAATCTTTTAGAATTATAGTTAATCAGGAAACGCTTACATGATTATATAAAACATTCAATTATGTGTAAAGTTTTGTGGGGGTATTTAGAAAAATTCAGTGTAGAGGGATTATCCAAAATTCATAAAGAAGCACTACATTACATAAAACTGATGCTCCATTAGTCTTATTAAACCAATTAGTTACCACGCTGACAAAGACTATTAAGAACAGAAGCTCTACAGAAGGGAAACATTATACTTTGAGAGCCCTGATAATCGTTGAAGAATATTAAAACTAGTTATGTAATGAAATAAGTACCTTTTTTTATTAAAAAGAAAGGGCTTGAGAGCATTAGAGGATACTGCTCTTTGCTGAATTTAAAAGTGATTATCATGTAAGCATTATTTAAAGGGGGAAATTTGGTTGGCCTACCGAAATCGACTAACACTACTGGCACTTTTAGATTCCTTAATTGTATTATCGGCCATTTATGTAAGTTATTTAGTACTTCATCCATATTTAGAAATATTTAAGTTAACAGGACTCTTAGTCAGCTCAGTCTCTCTATTAATTAGCCATCATATTTTTGCTTCTATTTATAAGCTGTATAAAAAGGCATGGGAGTATGCAAGTATCGGAGAGTTAATATCCATAGTAAAAGCTGTAACCTTCTCAGTTATTACTGTAGTCATAATCCAAGTTTTGGTTTTTCAAGATGTGTATGTAAGAGCTTTGGCATTAACGTGGATGTTGCATGTTATCCTTATTGGTGGTTCTCGTTTTTCTTGGAGAATGCTGCGTGACCGCTTAGTAAATAATCAAATCGAAATCAAAAATACATTGGTTATTGGGGCGGGATCGGCAGGAACCATGGTTGTGCGTCAACTTCTTAATAATCATGATACAGCACTTAAACCAGTAGCTTTCATTGATGATGACCCGAAAAAAGACAAATTAGACATCTTAGGAATACCCGTTGTTGGCAACTCTAAACATATTCCTGAAATGGTTGAAAAATATCATATTGATAATATTGTCATTGCGATTCCTTCATTAAGTAAAAAAGAATTAAAGGTCATCTTTGATGAATGTGTGAAAACAAATGCAAAAACACAGATCATGCCGATGATTGAAGATATTATGTTAGGAAAAGTAGCTGTTAATCAATTTAAAGAAGTGGAAGTAGAAGATTTATTAGGAAGAGAACCCATTGAGCTAGATATTAATAGTATCTCGAAATACGTAACCGGCAAGACCATTTTAGTAACTGGGGCTGGGGGATCTATTGGTTCCGAGATTTGTCGTCAAATATGCAGATTCTCTCCTGGAACACTTATTCTACTTGGACATGGAGAAAATAGTATTTATCAAATTGATATGGAACTGAAAAAGTTATATGCAGATCATATCGAGATCATACCTGTTATTGCAGATATTCAGGACCGAGAAAGAATTTTTGAAGTGATGGACACCCACCGTCCTGATGTTGTTTACCATGCGGCTGCACACAAACATGTTCCACTAATGGAATACAATCCACGTGAGTCAGTTAAGAATAACGTTTTTGGTACAAAGAATGTTGCAGAGGCGGCAGATACGTTTGGTGTAGGGGCGTTTGTGATGATTTCATCTGATAAAGCCGTTAACCCAACTAACGTTATGGGATCGACAAAGCGAATTGCTGAAATGATCATACAACAGTTAGCTAAAAATAGCACAACAAAATTTGTTGCCGTGCGCTTCGGAAATGTCTTAGGAAGTAGAGGGAGTGTAATTCCCTTATTTAAGAAACAAATTCAAGCAGGTGGACCAGTAACAGTAACCCATCCAGATATGACCAGATACTTTATGACTATACCGGAAGCATCTAGGTTGGTTGTTCAAGCTAGTTCTTTAGCACGTGGTGGAGAGATTTTCGTACTTGATATGGGTGAACCAGTTAAAATTGTAGATTTAGCGACAAATCTTATACAACTTTCGGGTTATACAGTTGAGGAAATTGGAATTGAATTTTCTGGAATCAGACCTGGTGAGAAGATGTATGAAGAACTATTAGGGGAGAAAGAGGTTCATAGTGTAGCTGTGTTCCCTAAGATCTTTATTGGGAAAGCAGTCTTGGAACAGGAAGAGGAAATACAGTACCTTCTAAGCGCACACGATACTCTATCTTCAATAGAACTTAAAGAATTCGTTATAAATTTAGCTAATAGGAGAAAGAACAATATTTTTTCAGTAGTGAAATAGATTTAAGGAGGAATATAATTGAAGAAAGTCAGAAAAGCTATAATTCCTGCAGCAGGTTTAGGTACTAGGTTTTTACCTGCCACAAAAGCCATGCCAAAAGAGATGCTGCCAATTGTTGATAAACCAACGATTCAGTACATCGTGGAGGAAGCCGTTGCATCAGGAATAGAAGATATTATAATCGTAACTGGAAAAGGCAAACGTGCAATTGAGGATCATTTTGATTTTGCTCCTGAACTTGAACAAAATCTAATGGAAAAAGGAAAGTCAGATTTGCTCAATAAGGTACAATACTCCACTAACCTTGCTAATATCCATTACATTAGACAAAAGGAGCCCAAAGGATTAGGTCACGCCGTATGGTGCGCACGTAAATTCATTGGGGATGAGCCTTTTGCTGTACTATTAGGTGATGATATTGTACAGAGTGAAACTCCATGCTTAAGGCAGCTGATTAATCAGTATGAAGAAACAAATCATTCTATAATTGGAGTTCAAACTGTATCTAACGAAGAAACAAATCGCTATGGGATAATAGATCCTTCTTTTCATGATGGCCGACTTTACCAAGTTGAAAACTTTGTAGAAAAACCAGCTTTAGGAACAGCTCCTTCTAATTTAGCAATAATKGGACGATACATTCTTACCCCTGAAATCTTCCGTTTTCTTGATCAGCAGGAAGCTGGTGCAGGAGGAGAAATTCAGTTAACTGATGCCATTCAGAAATTGAATCAAATACAACGAGTTTTTGCTTATGACTTTGAAGGAAAACGATTTGATGTTGGGGAGAAGTTAGGGTTTGTAAAAACGACGTTAGAGTTTGCGCTTCAGGATAAGGAACTTAGAAATGACTTACTGGAATTTATGGACTATAAAATCAATGAGAAAAGGTCGAGTTTAATACAAAAATGAATTTTAAAAATTATTTTGTACCGCCTACTTAAATGATTTTTTATAGTATGTGCGGACTCTTTTTAAAAAATAGAAGATATTATTTTAAGTAAATGAAGGATAATGTCACTTGTTTATTTCATCATACAAAAGAAGCTTTTTATCTGAAAATCAAAGCATAAAGTAGGTGCCTTATTTGAGACAATTCCAACTAATCATTAAAAGAACATTGGATATTTTACTTTCTTTTATAGGAATTATAGCGTTAAGCCCAATCATTTTAATCATTTCAATATTGATAGTAAAAAAGCTAGGTAGTCCAATATTTTTTGTTCAAGCTAGACCTGGGAAAGATGGGAAAATATTTAAAATGATTAAATTTAGGACCATGTTAAACTCGACAGATAAATATGGTAATTTTTTACCAAATGAATTGAGGCATACTAAATTTGGCAAGCTTTTAAGAAGCACAAGCTTAGATGAATTGCCGGAGCTCATCAACGTATTAAAGGGGGATATGAGTCTAGTGGGACCAAGGCCGTTACTAGTTGAATATCTTCCTTTATATAATGAACAACAAGCTAGAAGGCATGAGGTTAGGCCARGCATTACGGGGCTAGCTCAAGTTAATGGTAGAAATACTATATCATGGGAAGACAAATTTAGTTACGACGTATGGTATGTAGATCATTTTAATTTCTATTTAGATTTTAAGATAATATTAAAGACCATTCTAAAAGTATTTAGGAGACAAGATATTAACCAAGGAGAAGGTATTACAATGAAAAAGTTTAGTGGTACCAAAGAGAGCTATTATGGAAAATAAAGATATTTATATAATTGGAGCAGGGACTTACGGGGAAGTAATGTACRAATTAGCCATCCTAAATGGTTATAATGTAAAAGGTTTTTACGATGAGGATGATTCAAAAGTATATAGCTTAATAATGGAAGTGAAAGTTAAGGGGAAGTTTTCTAATCTTAGAGATGAAGATATTCACAATAATAATTATATTGTAGCTATTGGAAATAACAAAGTAAGAAGCGAAATTATGGACAAAATAAACTCCAAAGGTGGACTAACTCCAACTTTAATTCATCCCAAAGCTGTTATAAGTGAGAGTGCAAAAATAGGAAAGGGTGTATATATACACGGGAATACATATATTTGGACTAAAACTAATATCTCAGATTACTGTATTATAAGTCCCAATGTAGTTATAGCCCATCACTCTTCATTAGGAAAAGCATGTCTAATATCTACTCTATCAGGAGTTGGGGCATCAATTACTATCAAAGATAATGTATTTGTTGGGATGGGTTCTACTATAGTTACAGGCGTATCTTTGGTTGGTGAAGGCTCAATTATTGGAGCTGGAGCAGTTGTATTAAAAAACGTTGAAAAAGAATGTGTATATGCAGGTATACCTGCTAAGAAAATTCGAGATATTCTATAGCTTTCATTAGGTTAATAGAAAAAATTTGACCACTGAAAGAAATAATAAGTTGAAATTTTATACATAAATATAGAGCGAAGGAAGAGATATTATGTTAAATAATAAATTAATTCCACTTTCAGTACCAAATCTTTCATTAGATATCTTAGAGAATGTTAAAGAAACTATTGAGACAGGTTGGGTATCTACTGGAGGAAGATTTATTCAGGAGTTTGAAACTAAAATTGCAAAATATGTAGGGGTAGAAAGAGCTATAGGGTGTCAAAATGGAACAGCGGGTTTGCACTTAGCATTGAAAGTACTGGGCGTTGAGCATGGAGATGAAGTTATTGTACCAACAGTAACATTTATAGCTGCAGTAAACCCGATAAAATATATGGGGGCTGAACCTGTATTTATGGATTGTGATGATAGTCTTAACATGGATATGGAAAAGTTAGAAGAGTTTTTAAAAAATGAATGTATCCAAAAAGACGGACAGGTAATTAACAAAAATACAAATAAAGTTATTAAAGCTATAATAGCTGTTCATGTATTTGGAAATCCATTAAATATTGAAAAACTTATGGAAATTAAAGAAAAATATAATTTAAAACTCATTGAAGATTCAACTGAAGCTCTTGGTTCTTATTATTTACGAGGGAAATATGCTAATAAGCACTGTGGTACCATTGGAGACATAGGAGTATACTCGTTCAACGCAAATAAGATATTAACAACTGGTGGAGGAGGTATGGTAGTTTCTAATAACTCAAAGTTATTAGATGAAATTGCCTTTCTTTCAGTTCAAGCTAAAACAGATTCATTATATTTCATTCATGATGATGTAGGATATAACTATCGAATGACAAATATACAAGCAGCCTTTGGGACTGATCAGATGGATAGATTGGAAAGTTTTATAGAGACCAAGGTTAAAAATTATAATTTATATAAAGAAACTATCGAGAATATTGATGGTCTTTCATTATTACCATTTACAGAAGAGGCCAGATCAAATCATTGGTTTTATTCAGTTATAGTCAATAAAGAAAAATATGGGATGGATAGGGACGAATTATTAACAGCACTTAATGAAAACAATATTCAAACAAGACCTTTATGGAGGTTAATTCATAAGCAAAAACCATATTTAGGTAGCCAAAGATATAGGATTGAGAAAGCAGAATTTTATGAGAAAAATCTGATTAATGTGCCTTGTAGTAGTAATTTAGCTGTAGAAGATGTTTTAAGCGTTTTACAGTCACTTCAATATTTTAAAGGAAAATCAATTTTAATTTAAGCCCAAGCAGGTGAGAGTTTTGAATGTATTATTTTTGACATTATCAAATATGGAGAATGTAAATGAAAGAGGCATTTATACTGATCTAGTAAGAGAACTTGCAAGAATAGGAATAAATATGTATGTAGTTTCTCCAAGAGAAAAGAGAACAAATTTACCTACAGAGCTTTCTATAATTGAAAACATTAATATTCTGAAAGTGAAAACTGGGAATATAACGAAGGTTAACTTTATTGAAAAAGGTCTATCAACACTTAGTATAGAGAAACAATATCTAAAGGCGGTTAAAAGATATTTTTCCGATGTCCGCTTTGATATGGTTATGTATTCGACCCCTCCTATAACCTTTGAAAAAGTTGTGAAATATTTTAAACAAAAACACCAAAGTAAAACATATCTTGTACTTAAAGACATTTTTCCACAAAATGCTGTAGATATTAATGTAATAAAAGAAGGAAGCCTTATATGGAAACACTTTAGAAAAAAAGAAAAAAGATTGTATGTAAATTCAGATATGATTGGCTGTATGTCTAAAGGGAATGTTGATTACGTACTAAAACATAATCCTTTTATAGATAAGAAGAAAGTAGAGATCTTCCCTAATTCAATTGAACCTCTTGAAAGAGTAAATAGAACAAATAAAAATAAAGAACTTTTTGAAAAATATAACATACCACAAAATTCAACTCTATTTGTCTATGGTGGGAACTTAGGAAAACCTCAGGGGATAGAGTTTTTACTAGAGGTAGCTGATAATTTTCATCAAGTAGATAATGGGTTCCTTTTAATTGTAGGGGCGGGTACTGAATATGAAAAAATTCGCCATCACATAGATTCTATTCAAACTACAAATGTAAGACTATATAATAAGATGCCTAAGAATGAATACGACCAATTACTTGAAATTGCTGATGTAGGATTAATATTTTTAGACAAAAGATTTACTATCCCTAACTTTCCCTCTAGGCTGACTGCATACATGGAATACTCTATTCCAGTGTTAGCGGCAACAGATAAAAATACTGATTTAAAAGATGTACTAAAAGAATCAGGCAGTGGTCTTTGGTCAGAGAGTGGCGATTTGAATTCTTTTATTGGTAATGCAATAAAACTTTCATTAGATAAAAGATTAAGAGATCAAATGGGGGAATTTGGTAGGCTATACTTGGAAGAAAACTACGATATAAAAAAGACCGTTGAAATAATAATCAAGCACCTATAATGAGGGAGATGTATCAAATTTGTTTAATGATAAAACATTATTAATAACTGGCGGAACTGGCTCATTCGGAAATGCAGTTATGAAAAGATTCCTAGATACTGATATAAAAGAAATTAGGATTTTTTCACGTGATGAAAAGAAGCAAGACGATATGAGAAAATTATTTAATAACGATAAACTTAAGTTTTATTTAGGGGATGTTAGAGATCTTGCAAGTGTGAAAAATGCCATGCACGGAGTAGATTATGTTTTCCATGCAGCTGCTCTAAAACAAGTTCCTTCATGTGAGTTCTTTCCATTAGAAGCTGTAAAAACCAATATTTTAGGGACTGATAATGTTCTAACAGCGGCTATAGATTATGAAGTCAAAAAGGTAATTTGTCTTTCGACTGATAAAGCAGCCTATCCAATTAATGCCATGGGGATTTCAAAAGCCATGATGGAAAAAGTTTTTGTTGCTAAAGCAAAAACTGTTGATCCAGAAAGAACACTTATTTGTGGAACTAGGTATGGTAATGTAATGGCCTCACGTGGATCTGTCATACCGTTATTTATTGAACAAATCAAAAGTGGTCAGCCTTTAACCATTACCGACCCTAATATGACTAGGTATCTTATGAGTCTTGAAGAAGCAGTCGAGCTAGTTATATTTGCGTTCCAAAATGCAGCAGCTGGAGACATTATGGTACAAAAATCACCTGCAAGTTACATTGGAGATTTAGCTCAAGCTATTAAAGAATTATTTAAGGCAGATAATGAGATTAAGGTTATAGGTACAAGACATGGAGAAAAATTATATGAAACCCTGCTTACGAGAGAAGAATATGTAGTTGCAGAGGATTTAGGTGGTTTCTTCCGGGTCCCAGCAGATAAAAGAGATTTAAATTATGATAAATATTTTGCTGAAGGAGATAAAAAGTTATCTACTGAAGAAGAATATAACTCTCATAATACGCAAATCTTAAGTATAGAACAGATTAAAGAAAAACTTCTTGAATTAGAGTATGTTCAAAATGAACTTAAGGATATGAAGGTACTTTCTTCAAAATAAAAATAATACATGAAGCAATTATTTCGCCTTATCCGTATTCAGGTATTAGCTTCATCTATAATATTTTCTTTTTTAGGTACTTAGAAAGGTTGGTTTAATAGTGAAAATACTCGTTACAGGAGCAAATGGATTTGTAGGGAAAAATTTAATTGCGGAATTAAAAAATAAAGGTTATGAAGACATTCTTAAGGTTACTAGAGAAACGGAACCGTCTTTATTGGACACTTATACAAAAGAATGCGATTTTGTTTTTCATTTGGCGGGAGTAAACCGTCCTGATGATGAAAAAGAATTTATGGAAGGTAACTTCCATTTTACACTTGGATTACTAGAACTATTAAAAAAACATAATAATAAGTCACCTGTGCTTATTACTTCTTCTATACAGGCTGAAAAAGATAATCCATATGGCAGAAGCAAAAAAGCCGGTGAGGATGTCCTGTTTGAATATAGTTATCAAACAGGAGCTGAAGCAATGGTATACAGACTTCCTAATTTATTTGGAAAGTGGAGTAAACCTAACTACAACACGGTTGTAGCAACGTATTGTTATAATATCGCTAGAAATATAGATATTCAAATTAACAATCGAGATGCCCAATTAACGCTCTGTTATATTGATGATATTCTAGAAGAGTTTTTAAACGCTTTAGAAGGAAATCCGACWAAAAAGAATCAATATTGCTTTGTGAAAACAACACATACTATTAAATTAGGTGATTTAGCTGAACGTATAAGAAGCTTTAAAGAAAGTAGAGTAGAGTTAAGCATTCCTAATATGGAAGACGCCTTAACGAAGAAGCTTTACAGTACATATTTAAGCTTTTTACCAGAAGACAACTTTTCCTATGATTTAAAAATGAATTGTGATCACAGAGGTTCTTTTACAGAGTTTATTAGAACTCCTGAAAGAGGACAAGTGTCAGTAAATGTATCAAAACCTGGCATTACCAAAGGAAACCACTGGCATCATACTAAAAATGAAAAATTTTTAGTAGTAAGCGGAGAAGGACTTATTAGATTTAGAAAGATAGATTCAGATGAAATTATTGAATATAGAGTAAGCAGCGAAAAGTTACAAGTTGTAGATATACCTACTGGATATACACATTCCATTGTAAATGTAGGAGAAAGCGATCTTGTAACAGTAATGTGGGTTAATGAATGTTTTGATCCAGAAAAACCAGATACTTACTTCTTGGAGGTATAATTAATGAAGAAATTAAAAGTAATGACAGTCGTTGGTACTAGGCCTGAGATTATAAGGTTATCTGCTGTTATTAATAAATTAGAAGAGTCAGATTCTGTAGAACATATACTTGTTCATACRGGTCAAAATTATGATTATGAATTAAATGAAGTGTTTTTTAATGATTTTAAACTTAAAAAACCTAATTATTTCCTTGATGCTGCAAACGGAACGGCAGTAGAAACTATCGGGAATATTTTGATTAGAATTGATCCTATTATGGAAAAGGTAAAACCAGATGCTATTTTGGTACTTGGTGATACGAATAGCTGCTTATGTGCTATTGCAGCTAAGAGAAGACATATTCCTATTTTCCATATGGAAGCAGGCAACAGATGCTTTGATCAAAGAGTACCAGAAGAAACTAATAGAAAAATTGTCGATCATACAGCTGATATTAATTTAACTTATAGTGACATTGCAAGAGAATATTTGTTAAGAGAAGGACTAYCTGCAGATAGAATAATAAAAACTGGAAGTCCGATGTTTGAAGTCCTCAATTCAAGAAAAATTGACATTGAAGAATCAGATGTTTTAGAGAGATTAAATCTTGAAGAAGGAAATTATTTTGTAGTGTCAGCTCATAGAGAAGAAAATATTAATTCAGAAACTAATTTCATGAATTTAGTAGATAGTTTAAATGTTATTGCCGAGAAATATAATATGCCTGTAATTGTAAGTACACATCCAAGAACTAGAAATATGATTAAAGCTAAAGGGATAGAGTTTAATCCGTTAGTAAAAACGATGAAACCTTTAGGGTTTAATGATTATGTGAAGCTTCAAACTAAAGCTAAAGCAGTTCTTAGTGATAGCGGAACGATTAGTGAAGAGTCTTCTATTCTTGGATTTAAAGCACTCAATATTAGACAAGCTCATGAAAGACCAGAAGCAATGGAAGAAACATCGGTTATGATGGTTGGTTTGAAAAAGGAAAGAATATTACAGGGTTTGGAAGTATTAGAAACACAAGAAAAAAGCACATTAAGGCTTGTTGTAGATTATAGTATGCCAAATGTATCTGATAAGGTTTTAAGGATTATACTGTCTTATACGGATTATGTGAATAGAGTTGTTTGGGGGAAATAGTATGAAAAAGAAAGTTTTGATATGTGCTGGATTTTATATTCCCAGTATAAAAGGTGGAGGCCCCATACAATCTATCAAGAATTTAGTGGATAACCTTTCAGAAAGAGTGGACTGCTATATAGTTGCTGCTGATAGAGATTTAGGTGATGATAAGCCTTTTGACAATATAATAATAGATGAATGGTTACAGGTTGGGGATGCTAAGGTTTTTTATACCGACCTTTCTAAATTAACATGGAGAAAAACTGCTAATTTAATTAATAGCGTGAATTACGATGTGATTTATCTAAATAGTTTTTTCTCATATAAATTTAGCACTGTCCCTGTATTACTAAGCAAAATTAAAAAAATACCTAGAAAGCAGATTGTTTTAGCTCCTAGAGGCCAGTTTTCACCAGGAGCATTAGGTTTAAAAAGTGGAAAGAAGAAGCTATATATAAAAATAGCTAAAGCCTTGGGCTTGTATAAAGATATCACTTGGCATGCAACAGCAGAGACAGAAAAAAATGATATTGAATCGATATTTGGAAAAAAAGCAAATATAAAGGTTGCAAATAACTTAACTGCTAACTACAAGGAACTCAAGTATGACAAAGATATTGAGAAGAGTAAGGGTGAATTGAAAGTTGTTTTTATCTCTAGAATTCATCCTAAAAAAAATTTAAAAAAGGCCATAGAATTCCTAAAAGCTATTCAAGGCAAAATAGAATTTAATATATATGGTCCCTTAGAAGATAAGGTTTATTGGTCAGAATGCGAAAAAGTAATAGAACAGTTACCTAAAAGCATACAGGTTTCATATAAAGGTGCAATAGATCACGATAACATTATGGATATATTTAAAGAGCATCATATATTTCTTTTTCCAACTTTAGGAGAGAACTTTGGTCATGTTATTTCCGAAGCTCTTATTGGAGGGTGCCCTGTTATTATAAGTGATCAGACGCCTTGGAGAGAATTGAGAAAAAAACAAGTTGGTTGGGATATTAAACTGACAGATGAAAATGCTTTTTCTGAAGTTTTACAAAAATGTGTTAATTTAGATAATAATGAATATCAAGAGATATCAAAAAATGCTTTTGAATATGGTAAACAAACTTCTAATAATGTAGAAGATATTGAGGGGAATTATAACTTGTTCATATAAGGCTTTATGACAAGATTAAATAAAAAAATTATAAATGAGGTTCTTTATGAATCCAAAAGCTTATTTTAAAAAAAGTCAATGGTCAGGAATCATCTCGTTAGGGTTGGGAACAATCATTGCACAATTGATGAATATTCTAATTCAACCTATATTAACAAGACTAATAACACCAGAAGAGCTAGGTATTTATACGTTCATTATTTCTATGGCTACTTTGATAATTCCCGTAGCATCACTAAAATTAGAAATGCTAATCGTAATAGAAGACAATGATGAAACTGCTGAACTATTGACCGATGCAGGCATTATTACTGTTTTTTTAACATCATTAATGTACACTTTATTTATTGTAGTAATGCTGTTTATTGGAAATAATTCATTTGAAGAAATAGGAATGTACGCTTTGTTAATTCCTTTAATCGTTTTAACTAATGGATTGAGATTCATTTTTAATAGCCATAATAATAGAGAAAAGAGGTATTCATTAATAGCGAGTATTTCTGTATTAAGAGAAATAACAAAGGGAATAATAC
>NZ_JBFUIB010000070.1:0-15123 GCF_056402095.1 Peribacillus sp. P4_C12 | reverse complement strand
AGCATGATTCCGTGGGACTCCCCTACCCTCAACGTTCATGTAGATAATGAATTGTTGAGCAAAGCATCCACTGTTTAAACATAGCCTATGCAAAGACGGAAAGTTGGTTATTTGTCCATAATATTTTAAAATATACAGTTATATTTTCATTGGATTTTGACTAAAAAGTAGGTGAGGATTCCACTATTGGAGGTATATGTATGAGTCAGCAACAACGAGCTAATTTAATGAACAGACAAACGAGAGCTTTTACCGAAGGAACAGTGGAAAATATCAATCAACAATGGATTTTTTTTGATGATGAAACTGATGAGGCTTGTTCCATTGAAGACCACATTGACAGTATCATCGAAGTGTACAGGGGGGGCCGTTGGCAGCAAGGAGTGGTAGAAGAAGAGGGGAAAATCCTCCTTCATCGAGAAATAACCTTCTTAAGAGAAAATGAACCCATCCGGATTCGCAAAAAACTGCTTTACTCTTTTGAAAGATTATTGGAAGAATTGAACGACGACTCTTTTTTTCAATTTGTAACGACCTTAAATTCACTCGATTTTTCTATTTATGATTGTATATATAGCTATAATCAGCTCACTTTTTTAAGGGCACTCTCTAACCAGTCCGGGGTAAACTTCTTCACCTTTGATAATGAAGCCCAAATTTGCCTCGTTCAGCACCACTTTTCATATGGTAAAAAGGATCACGATCGCTTTGAGTTCACCCTGAACACAGGAAAACGGATCATCATAGAAAAAGTGAATTCACAATAAAAAAATATAACTACAATTCCCACCAGTTTCGAGTATAAAAAAAAACGGGCGAATGAGATATCCTCATTCACCCGTTTTCATTATGTCTTAAAAAAAGTCCATTCCTTGTGGAAGGGAGAGTCCTAAATAAAGGACGAAAATAAATGCAACGATGAACAATATCCACATTGCACTCGTGCCTTTTCCTTTTTTCGTACGGACCAACACCATTTCCATAGCGGCAATAACGATGATTCCGACAATCATTTTCACTGCGTAAACACCAAAATCTGTAATCAGCATTCCGCCAGTAAGGAAAATCAATAGATAGAATAAACGTGTTATCATATGTACCATTTTTGCTTTCGGATTTCCACTTTTAAGCATCGAATATGTGACAAAGAAAAGAATGATTCCGATAACCCAAGCTGTAATGTGTATATGAGTCATTTTTTTGCCCCCTCGTTCAGTTTCTATTTCATCATATCATAGGCCTTTACAAAAAAACAAAACTAAGGTTTCGCCTAATTAGTTAAAACCAACAATTTAATGAACATCATTTACATTTCTTCTCCACTAGTCCTCTCCGACTCATAATTGGTTTTTTACCATATGTAACAAAACGCCATACATATTCAACTGGTCCATATCTATACATTTTCATCCACAATAGGCTGAGTAGAATTTGAACGGAAAACACACCAAGAAGTAAGATAAACCCTGTTGTGTAAGAGACTGTGCCATATAAGCCTAGGCCATACGAGTAAAAAATGGACGTACAAACAATCGATTGAAATAAGTAATTACTCATCGACATCCTACCGACATACGAAAGCGCTTGGAACAGGCGAGAAGCTCTGGTTTTTTCAGCCAGCAGAGTAATCCCAKTGATATAAAACATCGTCAGCAGCGGTCCACCAAAATAATCCTGCACAAATATCGTGCCAAAATGGTATACCGTCACATATGGCAGAACCTTAATCGACAATCCTAATATCAAGCTTACGATCGATATCGCCTTCAATTGTCGTTTATACCGAACTGGATTATGTAGCCAGCCTTGCTTTGCTACGCCAGCACCAAGTAAAAAGAACGGAAAAATGGATAAAAAGAGGATAATAGCATTAAATGGGTTATTCACCATATACCAATCTAGTGCCCTTTGACTTATTATTTCCGTAAGTGTACCAGATTGATAAATTTGAAGAGACTGTTTCATCATCGTCAAATCAGTCGTAATCTCCATCTCTTCCCTATCAAAAACTCCTATAATAAGAAAAAGCGAGCCCAATATCGCAAAAGGGATGACATAAAAAAACGAGCCCAGCAAAATCAAATTCTTTCCCCGCACCTTATAAAAAAGTAAAAATGCAAATCCAAATATCGCATAATTAATAAGTATGTCCCCATGCCAGATGGCAAAGGCATGAATGCACCCAAGCATTAGTAGAAAAAAGAGTCTTTTCATATATAGGGAAGGAAATGAGACACCCTTTTCCTCACACCGTACCGCTAGTATGATTGCCCCGAAACCGAATAGAAACGCAAATAGCGGATAGAAACTGGCTTGCGCAACAATATCACTGAATCTGTACAAAATCCGGTCCCAACCTTCAGTCCATCGTTCAACACCATCTATATACAAGAGCGGAGAATGAAAAGAAGGCATATTCACTAAAAAGATCCCCAAAATGGCTAATCCTCGTAAAATATCAATGCTGACAATCCGTTTACTTTCCTGCAATGGAACCATCGTGTCCTTCACAGTTTTACCCTCTTTCATTCAGATTTAGCTCCAGTCCTTGTTGCAAGTACAGAATAAGAAATGGAGCGTACACGAATATTTTATAGCCTCATTGCATCATCTTTAACCAATAAATCCGATTTTTGTTTTTTTATTAGTATGACAAACAAGCTACCCAATACGCAAAAGATTCCTGCAAGAAAGAATGCCCATGTATAGGAGCTGAATATTTTAAAGATAAGTCCCCCGCCATACGCCGCCGCTGCTGCACCTGCCTGATGGGACGCGAATATCCAACCATATACAATTCCACTTTTCTCTATCCCAAAGACTTGTCTTGAGATGCTAATGGTTGGAGGTACAGTCGCTATCCAATCCAATCCGTAAAACACAGAGAAGATAATCAGTAGGATAATTGAGCCTTCTTGTAGCGCAAAAGGTAGTAATACGAGAGAAGCCCCCCTTAGACCGTAATACCAAAACAACAACCAACGGTTATCGAAACGATCTGATAACCAGCCAGATACAGTCGTACCAATTAGATCAAAGATTCCCATAAAAGAAAGCAGAGACGCAGCCGTAACAACAGGTAATCCAAAACTAATACAGTAAGAAATGAAATGAGTCCCTATCAATCCGCTCGTTGAAAGTCCACATATAAAAAAGCTTCCTGCTAATAACCAGAATTCCTTTACTCTCACTGCTTCAATTAAAGACTGGAAAGCCATAACAATGGGATTCATCTTTTGAACTAAATTAGCCTCTTGGCTTTCCTCTTCTAGTCCATATGGAAGAATGCCAACTTCCTTCGGGTTGTTTTTCATAAATAATAGGATGATTGCTAGCATGATTAAGCTAAGGACCATAATTAAGCCAATCGCCCATCTCCAAGAATAATTCTCTATAATAATGGCTAAAACAGGCAGTAAAACCAGCTGACCTGTAGCCGTACTTGCTGTTAATATCCCTACTGCTAGACCCCTTCGCTTCTCGAACCAACGATTCGCCACATATGGACTTAATACCGTTAAAAATAGTCCGGACCCTAATCCAATAATAATCCCCCAAATTAGAATTAGTTGCCACTCATGCTCCATGAAAAATGTGAGAAAAACCCCTGCCAATAAAGTTGACATGGCAAACACCATCATTTTCTTTAATCCAAGCACTTCAATTAAAGCGGCCATAAATGGGCCTGATAATCCATATAGAAAAAGACTTATCGCAAAGGCTAAAGAAATGACGGAACGATCCCATCCGAACTCATATTCAAATGGTACGATGAATACCCCTGATGATGACCTAACAATTCCCGCTACGATAATGGAGAAGAATGTAATGATTAAAATAATCCAGCTATAATGAAAACGATTCATGCCCACACCCACATTCTCAATAATTTGAAATATTTATAATATTAACACTATATAGTTCAACAGGAGCTTTTTTATTGAACAAATTCAAGGATAATATCTAATAAAATAAAGAATATTAGAAAAATGAGCTTAGAGGAATGGTTTACAATTATACTTTGGAAAATTGCCAATAGGTTAAAATTACCTTTATTTTACTAATTGAATAGGAGCTTTCTGATACAAAGATTGTTTTACATGCAGGGAAATGTTGGGCCGCTAAAGTGGTCATAGGTGCCATTCCTACTGTACATTATAAAAGGGATTTTGATATTCGAAAGAGAGTATGTATATTTTTTTGTGAGGCACTTTCTCTAACTATTTAGAATAGGAAACAAATAATCAAGCTGGAAACACAATTAAAATAAGTGCAGATCCTCCCAATTTTATTTCATTTTCCAACTTCCACATCTCTGGATCTATAATACAATTTAGCAGTGTTAGTCGTCGAACATGAAAAAACGCTGCCCATCACTGAGCAGCGTTTACGAGCATTAATTAACGAATCTACCTGATTTTCCTTTAGCTTCCCAATAATCATTACGAAGATGGATTTTTTGTATTTTTCCGGATGCCGTTTTTGGCAGTTCCTTAACGAAAGTTACACTGGTGACTGACTTGAAGTGAGCTAATTTTTCTCGTGTATAGGTCTTGATATCCTCTTCGGTTAATTCCACCCCCGATTTTAGCACAATAAAGGCATGTGGGGTCTCTCCCCATTTTTCATGAGGAACGGCTATGACTGCCGCCTCAAGAATATACGGGTGTTCATATAGTATTCCCTCGACTTCAATGGAAGAGATGTTTTCTCCTCCGCTTATAATTATATCCTTCTTACGATCGACGATATCGACATTCCCATCCTTATCAATTGTCGCCATATCTCCTGTGTGCAACCAGCCATTTTTCAGTGCCTGCATGGTCGCTTCTTCATTTTTCCAATAACCTAACATTACCCCGTGACTGCGGATAATGAGCTCCCCGATATCCACGCCATCATGAGCTACTTCCTCACCGCTGTCATGAATAACCTTTACTTCACTGCCTATGATAGGATAACCGGCTTTCGCTTTCATTTTGTATTTTTCTTTTTCAGAAAGATCGTCGAATTCAGAACGAATCAATGAAATCAAACTAATCGGGGTTGATTCAGTCATYCCGTATATTTGGATAAATTCCCACCCTAGCTCTTTTTCTACCCTTGTGACAAATGCAGGCGGCGGAGCGGAACCCGCAACAACTATACGGATATCCTGCTCTAATGTGGGCACATTCTGTTCATAATATTGAAACAATGAATTAAGAACAGTTGGTGCCATATGCATAATGGAAACCTTATGCTTTTCAAGCGCATTAAATATCAATTCAGGGGTAGTTTTTCTTAAACAAACTTGAGTGGAACCMTTGGCCGTATAATAAAATGGAGCACCCCAGCCATTCACGTGGAACATTGGCAGAACGTGCAAATATGTATCGCGATCATTAACTCTGATATGATGCATCGCACCTAGTGCATGCAAATAGTTATTGCGGTGAGTCAGCATGACCCCTTTAGGGTTACCGGTCGTTCCGCTTGTATAAAGGAGACTCGAAACATCATTTTCATCAACTTGCTCCCGATCGAAGCTCTCTTTATCAAAATGCTCCAACCATTTGTTGTAATCGGTTTCATTTATTTCTTCCTCTTTATAGTGCACAATGATATGTTCCACTGATTCAAGTTGGTCCTTAACAGATGAAATAAGATGGTACAAATCCTGGTCTACGAAAAGCACCTTGGACTCACTATGATTCAAAATGAATACATAATCAGCAGGAGTTAACCGGATATTCAAAGGAACAATTACGGCTCCAAGTTGAAATACCCCATAAAAGCCCTCAAGCATTTCAATCGAATTCGGTGCCAAATAAGCCACTTTATCTCCCTTTTTAATTCCAATATCCCTTAACCCATTAGAAAGCTGGTTGACACGGCCATTTAACTCCAAGTACGTTAAGAGCTTATCATCTCCAATAATAGCTTTCTTATCGCCATAAAGTAAGGCTGCTCGATCCAAAAAATGCGATAATACCAAAGGTACGTTCATCTCATCACCTCTTATTTTATTTGAAAATTGCGAATTTATCATTATATTACCATATCTGTATCTTATTATCCAATGACATTTATCACTGTTCTATAACAATGTGAAATAGACAGATGAATCACATCAAAAAGGAAACAACATACAATACATTGAAACTTCCAACAATAAGGTAGGCTTACTGCCTATGCACTCGGGAAAAAACAGAAAAAAAGGGTGATTTTTCATGCCGGCTATCGTAGGAGTTGTTCAAGTTATTAACGTCGGTAGCAGTGGAGTTGTCCATATTGGCGACGTCTTTAAGATAAGTCCATATACCACTGCAAAAACATTTGCAGGTGCTGGCTCTTTTAATACAGGGGAATCCATTTCACTATATAATGCCTACAGTACCACAAATACGTATGATTCTGATGGTGTTGATCAGCCATTGGTATTAAATCTCTAGCCGTATTATTTTAGAAAGGAGGTCACCATGATCTTCAATATCCACCAAACAATTCAAATCAATATGATAAAAATTGAAAGCATAGCCAATTCATCCGTTTTTCAAATAGGCAGCGCCGGAGTGATTAAACCATACTCCGCATTAGCCAATACCGGCGGATACACTGAAGCCGCTCCTCAGATTGGGGCTGATGTAGTTCCAGAACCTAGTTTCGTCCCACTTTAGACCTCCTAATTCATAGGCATTCACCTACATCTATCAAATTTCATATACTGTCATATATAAAATTTATCATCAGAATAAAGGTGAGGTGTTGAATCGTGAATCATGATTTATATTCATATTCCATACAAATGCAGCGTTTTCTTGATGCCCAGGATAAGCGGATTATGAAACTTGAACACGAACTCAAACGCCTGACAGATGAACTTGCCGAGTTGAAAAAAAAACCGCCAATCCACGTTGATAAAATTGAATATAAATTTGATCAATTAAAGGTCGAATCTTTAGATGGAACGCTGAATATCGGTTTAAACCCTAATGATTTAAATAACATTGATGAATTTGCTGTAAATAACCAAGCGGTCCCACCTGCACCTTATCTATTTCCTGGCCGGGAGATTGTCGCACAGGAAATCTACAACGAGATTCTTTCAGACTTAGAAAATATGATCAGTGATACGGAAGGACAATTGAAAATATCACTTGAACCTGCCTATCACGACTTCATGAGACAGGATGTGGAGCGCCAGCTACATCAACGCATCAACATGTATTTTGATAACCTTACGTTTCCAGAACGCGCACCGCAGCAGCGGGATAACGTTAAAGAAAAAATCAGAGAAAAAGTAAAGTCTGATATTCAGGCAGCTTTGATTCAATTCATTACCAATTCACAAGCCGAGACAGGAGGAAATCCAAATGGAGTTTAATGTAATCAATCACCAGCTTTGTGTCGGCGATATTAAAATTATCGGGGTAGCAAGCTCTGCTTTATTTCTCATTGGGGACGTTCAAACCGTCCAACTATCTTCCGCATTCGATACACCCCCGGAATCTTTTATCGTCGGACCATTCGTTCCGCTTGCTCCAAAAGGATAAAAGACATGTTTTCAAGAATATCAAAAGTAAAGTCCATTTCTAACAAGACGTTAATATTCAGTTCCACCATACAAATCGGAGACTGTTCTTATATTGACGGAAATTCACAAGTATTGGCAATTCAGAAGAGAAGCGATAATTTCCAGCCACAAGAATTTCAATTCAGCGATTTCAGCATCTTTAAGAGGCCCCTCTATATTCCGAGGATTGATGAACCTTTTCTTCCACAATTTTCAAACCCTAATCCCTTTATCCGTGTTGGCAATGTCCACATTATTGGGATATCAACTTCATCCTTTGTCGGTGTGGGGAATGTCGGCCATATACGCATGGAATCCAGAGTGCATCACACTCGACAGATTCCTAAAAAAAATGAAGAGACACAAAACGAGAATGGATCGAATGAAACTTAAAATGAAAAAGGAGGAATTCATATGCCAGCCATTGTCGGCCCAGTTCAAGTATTTAATGTAGCGGATGGAAATCTATTATTCGGTGATGCAGCCGTCATTTCGCCGAAATCTTCCAACAAAACTGTCACCGGCTCCGGCTCAGCGAACACAGCTGCAATCGTCTTTACGGCCAGTGGGCTGAACGGAAACAATATCCTTGATGTCAATGGAGTCGATCAACCCATTACAGGGAATAATTAGCCAAACAAAAGCCTCCTATTTCCAGGAGGCTTTTAAAATTTCACCTATTTTAGCATTTTAAATACTTGCTCTACATCTTTATCACCGCGTCCTGATAAATTAACAATTAGTATGTCATCCTTTGTTAACTCTTTTGCCAATTTCAGCGCGTGCGCTACAGCATGAGAGCTTTCGAGAGCCGGAATAATCCCTTCTGTTTTGGACAAAATTTGAAAGGCCTCAAGAGCTTCTTCACCTTTTATTGTTACATACTCCGCTCGACCACTATCCTTCAAGAAGCTATGTTCCGGACCCACACTTGGATAATCCAAACCTGCAGCAATCGAAAAAGTTGGCTGTGGGTCTCCCTTTTCATCCAATAACGTCAAACTTTTAAATCCATGCAATACTGCCGGTACACCTTGTGAAATACTTGGGGCTTCAGCCGGTTCGACACCAACTAAACGGACATTTTCTTCATCGATATAGTGAGTAAAGGCACCGATGGCATTACTTCCACCACCCGCACAGGCAATAATCGCAGTAGGCAGCTTGCCTTCTTTTTCAAGAATCTGGCGTTTTGATTCTTCACTTATGATTGCTTGAAAATGCTTGACGATAGATGGATAAGGGTGTGGCCCTACAGCTGAACCAAGTAAATAAAAAGTATTTTTGTAGTTTTGGACCAAGTCATTTAACGCCTCATCAACAGCATCCTTTAATCGTCCTTGTCCTTTTTCGACTGCAACAACCTTGGCACCCAACAATTCCATCCGAAAGACATTCAGCGCTTGTCTCTCTGTATCTAGCTTGCCCATATAGATAACACACTCTAAACCAAACATCGCACAAGCTGTCGCAGTCGCTACACCGTGCTGCCCCGCTCCTGTTTCTGCGATGATGCGTTTAGCACCCATCCGTTTAGCCAGCAGGATTTGGCCAATCGCATTATTGATTTTGTGAGCACCCGTATGATTTAGGTCTTCACGCTTTAAATAAATTTTGGCTCCACCCATCTTTTTCGTTAAATTTTGTGCATAGGTTAAAGGATTTTCACGTCCTACATATTCTTTTAGATAGTATTGAAACTCCTCTTTAAATTCCGGATCATCTTTATATTTCAAGAATTCTGCTTCTAAAATATCCATAACTTGTTGAAGTTCTTCCGGTACAAAGCTTCCCCCGAACTCACCAAAATATCCTCTACTCTCCATCCTACTCGTCATACTCAACTCTTCTCCTTTAAAAAGGTATTTTATAATTAGTATATAGCAATCTTGCAACATTTTTCAAACAATTCTGTTTTATTATTTTAGTAAAAAGAGTGCCTTAGTATTATCACCTACTGTCTACCTATGTGGGGATTTTTATATGGCATTTTCAAAAAAAACGGTCTTTCCCCGATTGAATACCGAGAAAAGACCGTAGCTTAATCTATTCTTTTTTCATTGTCTATTTTCCAGGGTTTTACGCACTTCTCTTTATACTTCCAATAAATGCGCTCCATCGAAGAAAAATAAATAACGGCTCGTTACTTTTTTATTTAATATTCCTTCGACAGCACTTGTGTAAAGCTGTAGCTGCATCCGGTATCGATCGGCAAGAATCTCTTTTGCCCCTTCATACCCACTAGCAAAACGACCGGTTATTGTATCCGTTTTATAATCAAGCAACACAAGCCCTTGTTCATCCTCAAAAATACAATCAATAACACCCTGAATCAGAATTTCCTCTTCTCCAGTTGCCCAATCACTGTAAGCCTCTTTAGCCGGCAATGACATTGTAAATGGCACTTCACGGCGAATACTTTGAGCCTTCTGCATTCTTTGACCGATATCACTGTCAAAGAAATCAACAATCGTATCCGGATTCACAGCTTCTTTCTGTTCGTCGGTCAACAACTCGCGTTGAATCAGTTCAACCATCAATTGCTGAATCGATTGAATGGTAATCTCGTTTGATAAATCGATATGCTGCATGACTAAATGGGTAATCGTTCCTCTTTCAGCAGGAGTTAGTGACTTTTCTTGCATAAAAGTCGGACGCTTCGTGATTGGCCGCTTAAATTTTCTCAACAACTCTGTGGAACTTTGCTCATCCTTCAGTTCATATTGACGTTTTAGTTCAGAAACGGACTGCTTGGAACGATGCACGGAAGCCTCATGTTCTGGGTACTCCCATTTAAGCTGTTCCTTGATATCCTGAGAAAACTCGGAAACCATTTCGACCTTCTCTGACTTCTGAACATGCTCTAGTAATTGCTCTTGTGCGAGTGCCTCTTCATCATCCAGAACTGCCAGCTCTTCACTAGGAATGACAGAGATGGACCAATTTGATGGATGTGACTCCATTTCCCAGCCAAGACCAGCTGCCCCCTGAAAGTCTCTATGACGGACAAGGGATGGACCGATCCAATCAAGATAGCTTTTTGCACCAGCTCGTACATAGTCCTTTAATAACCAATCACCGTGTGTCGCATTACTTGCCCAATTATGCTGCATTTTTTCTGCATCACTGATACTGGCAATTAAATACAGCTTTTCCTTAGCCCTTGTAAGCGCAACATAGAGGACACGCATCTCCTCTGCAATTAATTCAAGCTGCTTCTTCTTCTTAAAAGCCAACTGTGGAAGGGATGGATACGTTATCCGCAATTCAGAATTCACATACTTAGCCGCAAAACCATAATCCTTATCCAGTAAATAAGGCTTTCGTAAATCCATCATATTGAATTGTTTTGAAAGTCCGGCAATAAACACAATCGGAAACTCCAGACCCTTTGAGGAGTGAATCGTCATCAGGCGGACTACATCTTCCTGTTCACCTAAAGCCCGAGCTGCCCCTAAATCATCACCACGTTCCTGCATTCTATCAATGAAACGCAGAAAACGAAACAGACCACGGAATGAACTCGCTTCATATTGCCTTGCCCTGTCGTACAATGCCCTTAAATTGGCCTGACGCTGTTTGCCACCCGGCATTCCTCCTGCAAAATCATAGAACTGAGTTTCACGATACAGCAACCAGATTAAGTCGGACAACGCCTCCTGCCTGGCAAGCTTTCGCCACTTTACTAGCTTTTTATAAAATGATGAAGCCTTTTCATAAAGCCCAGGATGCTCATCTGAGTCACTCTTTCTGTAAAAATCAGCTAATGCTTCATAATAGCTACCTGTATGGAATAAACGGACCTGCGACATTTCTTCTTCATCCATCCCGACGATAGGTGAACGCAGAACGGAAGCCAAAGGAATATCCTGCTGGGGATTATCAATCACTTTTAATAAGGAAATCATGATTGCTACTTCTGTCGCCTCAAAATATCCTGATGACAAGTTAGCATAAACAGGAATCCCCTGCTTCTTAAATTCTTCCATAATTTGCGGTGCCCATGGCATAGAACGAAGGAGAATGACCATATCACGATAAGTCGCAGAACGGTATTGTTGGGTTTTCATATCAAATATCTGATGCTTTTCGTTTATAGTCTTTTTAATGAGCTTGGCCATCAATCTTGCTTCGAGTTGAGCCTTTTCAAGTTCCTCGGCCTCGAATCCGATTTCCGACTCTTCTGTTTCTGTATGGGATTCTGCTCCATCAATTAAATGGAGTTCAATAGGGTTTGGTTTGTCTTCGGGATACGGCGCTCCTTTTTTCAACTGGGCGTCCTCATCATAATTAATCTCACCGACTGTAATCCCCATCAGCTGTTGAAATAAGAAGTTCGTTCCATCGAGAACTTCCTTACGGCTCCGGAAATTCCGATTTAAATCGATCCTCAGACCGGATTCGTTCCCATCATGGGTAAAGCGTGTGTACTTTCCAAGGAAAAGATTAGGTTCTGCAAGCCTGAATCGGTAAATCGACTGTTTGACATCGCCCACCATAAACAGATTCCCACTATATTCTCCATCTGCCGTCACCAGTTTTAAAATTGATTCCTGAACTAGATTCGTATCCTGATATTCATCGACAAGTACCTCTTTAAACTGTTTCCGATATTCAATAGCGGCTGCTGATGGCTTTCGTTCACCATCTACGGTTTCCTCTGTCAAGATTTGAAGACAGTAATGCTCCAAATCAGCAAAATCGACCAAGTTTTTTTCCGCTTTTGCGGCGAAGAATCTTTCGTCAAACTGTTTAACGAGCATAACCAGGGTATCGACATATCCCTTCAGTTCTCTTATATCACGTAGATAACTTTCGGGCTTACGAGAAAATAACTCTTCCTGCAACGATTTTATAATTTTCTTTGCCTTATCACGATATTTGGTAGCCTCATCCGCAATATCTTTGATAAAGTCTGCTCCCGTGCAGCGTTTTGCCGTACCAAACTTCACGTTTTGGATTTCTTCATAAAGAGCGTTCCAAGAGTGATCTTTAACTCCCGATAATTTGGCAACAAGATCAAGGTCAGCTAAATAATTCTCTGCCCTTGGTGCTGGCCCCCCTGGTACCTTTGTCAGTTCGAGGGAGCGCTCCAATAAATCCTTGGCTGTATCCAACTGCAAACCAATATCGAATTTCAAGGACTCGATAAATGTAAGATCGTCTATTCCTGTATCATCAGCCAGATCATACATGGCAGCGGCACTATTTAGCCATTGATTTGGATCTGGATTCGATCGCGAAAAATCATAGAGAGATCGGACTATATTCTGAAGTGCATCGTCGTTTCGATCACTTGTAAAAGCATCAACCAAATTAAAGAACTCTTCATTATCACTCTGACCATACTGCTCTTCGAAAAGCACCTCCATTACTTCATCACGTAATAGCTGTGCTTCTGTAGAGTCCGCAATTCGAAAGCCTGGGTCGATTTCCGTCAGATAATAATACTTCCTAATCACCTCTAAGCAAAAAGAGTGAAGCGTGGAGATCGAAGCTCGATTAATCAAGCTCAACTGCTTACGCAGATGCTGTGAATGCGGATTTTCATTAATCGCTTTTTCTAATGCCTCGCTGACCCTGTGACGCATCTCGGCAGCCGAAGCATTCGTGAATGTCACAACAAGGAGTTCATCAACATCAATCGGATCATCTTCTGAAACAACCTTTTGAATAATTCGATTGACTAGCACCGCAGTTTTCCCTGAACCTGCCGCCGCTGCAACCAGAATGTCCTGATTTTTAGCCCAAATCGCTTTCCATTGATCTTCCGTCCAAGTAACGTCACCCGGAAGCGCAGGAATTATTGTTTTGCTCATCTTTCACCCTCCCCTCTTAATAAATCCAGAACATCATTTTGTTTCTTCTGTGCTAAATTCCTAAATTGATTCTCCTCCAAAGACTGATCGAATTGACATACTGATTTAAACGAACAGAAGGTACATGGGGTTTTTTCCTTTAATTTATATGGTGTGATATCTACGTCACCATCGACCATTCGATCACCAGCCTCCTGATAGACCCGGCGTACGTGATGATTCAAAAGTGAAAACTCTTCCCTACTCGCAACTTTGGAAGCTGCTAAAAGCGATCCATCCTTTTTAAATCCAGCTGGAATGATGTCAGATTTACTGGAAGTCTCTATATCAAGCGATGTATCCATCATCTGAATAACATTTGTATGATCTAATACAAGTCCATTCATTTTAAAGCTCTTATAGATCTCTTCCTCAATTTTATCCAAACTGAGCATACCCTTTGATTTAACAACCGGATTATGAACATGAAAATACAAAACACCGGCTGGAATCGCTTCTTTGCCGATAAGTGAATGGGAGTGGGTAACGACGATATCGAGATATGTCAGCATTTGCAGAGCAAGTCCATAGTACACTTCACTCATGTTTAGCTCCTTTTCACTCGATTTATAATCGAGCACACGCAAATAGACACCCTCACCTTCTTCCGCTTTATCAACGCGATCAATCCGCCCAATTAATTCCATTTCCGTGCCGTTTTTCAGTGTGAACGAAAGTGGCGGCAGCTCTCCATTTTTCCCGAAGCCAAGTTCCAATCCTATTGGAGCAAATCCGCTCACCTTGGCATGTTCACTTAAGACGATTGATGCCCGCCCAATTACATGTTCCAATTTCCTTCGCAAATAATGATGCCGGTTCGTACTTAACAAAATCTGATTTTGAAGCTTTGGAGCAAGCCTTTCCACTGCGTTTCTAGCCAATTCCAAGCATTGCTCTTTTGTCAATGAAGACCAAGGAATATCATTTTCCTTTAAATAATCCGAAATCATTTTTAGCGCTCCATGGAACATTTCACCAATATCCGGTGCATCCAGACGGAAAATCTGCCTTTCCCTTAATTTCAAACCATGAGCAGCGTAATGGGAAAACGGGCAGCTATTAAACATTTCCATCCGCGATACACTTGTAAGAATGCTTTCACCATATAATTGCTTACTTGTTTCTTCAGATAATTTCTTCGTTTTATTTTGGTAAAAAAGACTCGATAATACCTTAGCTGCTGCGGGACCAACCATTTCATCTTCAATAATGGTATTGTATACATCCCACCAGAGTGAATGGATGGGGTAGTTTCGTTTTTTCAACTGCAATTGGGCAGCCAGATAAGACAGGGCCACATCATAATTCGCGGCATACTTCACCTGCTCCTCAGCAGGCAGGTCCGATGGGTCGTTCATATAAAAAGAATCGGTAACGTGCGGCAGGACGTCCCTTACCCTCTTTAAATAAGAAGWGGGTAAGAGAGCTTTTCCTTCCTCATCGGCAAGCGGATACGATAAATAGAGCGCTTCAGCCGGTGTAGTAAATGCTTTATACGCTGTAAACTCTTCATCCAAGAGGCGAACCTTCGAACTTGGGGCAACGTCAAGTCCACTTGCCAAAAGCGTTTCGCGATCACTATCGGAAAATACTCCATCAGATACAGCTTTTCCTGGCAAGACCCCTTCATTTAGACCAATGACAAAAGCTGTCTTAACATCATCAAGACGAGATAGATCAAGATTAGCGACAAGCACTTGGTCAATTGCC
>NZ_JBFUIB010000069.1:0-15415 GCF_056402095.1 Peribacillus sp. P4_C12 | reverse complement strand
ACATTCAAAAGGCCGCCAATTGGCGGCCTTCTTATGGCTMTAAAGTATGCGTTAGTTGCATTAGATAATTAGTATTTCATACTAATCTCAATAATTACTTTTACAGTTGATTTAAAATCAATTTCATTACATTCTTCTGTGACATATCATTAGTAATATTGTTTCTCCATCCACGCATCCATATAGGCCTGATCCCAGCGTTGATGAGACAGACCGCAATGGCTGGATTCCTCCACTTGCGCTTTTGATTACTTTAGTATTCTCCTTTAATTACAAAATACGAGCCCCGAATTGTTCCAGCTAGTTTAGACTTCTGCCTAGCAAACTTAAACTTCCCTTCTAACTCCTTTGGTACCTCCATCCCCTCAGAAAGCTTAAAACCAACGGCCCGCTTCTTAGGGTCATCAACCGTATACATGACATTGACCTCAAGACCATCCTCATAAAAGACGTAGGCAAATTTGATATTTTCCAATTGAAAACTCGACGTTTCTAAAGGTTTGGCCGCAAACTCAATATCACGTTCTTCTTTCAAGATTCGGTTCACATAATCAAGGCTCTCCTGACTTTCGCTAGCTGCTACAACCGTAAATTCATGCTTGTATTTGTTCATAAAATAACGGGCTTCATTAGCACGTAAACCAGCAAGCGCTTCTACTACAGGTGAAGACTCTAAACCAACCGYAGAAACATTTTTAAAATCAACGATATAGGACATTTACATCTCTCCTTTTCTCTTTTTATTTCCTAACAATAGGAATCCACATTTCACCAAAAACTAAGCCATTCTTCAAATTGTTTCTTTTGACGATACAAATTTTGGTCAAAGAAACACGCATATAGCCAAACTTCAAATTATTCCTCTCATCTACCAAATATTATACCAAAAATGATTCAAGAGAAAATATTGTTACATTTCAATCTGCACGCCTCCGCATGACATTTCACGATATAAGTATGCACAAGTTTCTTCTTCAACTAACGCACCCGTTAGTTGAGGTACATTTCTTCACAAACTTATATTAGTTCGCAACTTAGATTTAAGAACATAATTGATAAATTCTGTTTTTGCTTTAGTGTACGCTTCACGATCATTGCTATATTTTTTTGCTAAATTTCTTTTAAGAATAGCGTATTCATCAATAAACTGCTGATTAGTCCGTAATAAATCACGAAAAAGTAGCTGATTATCCCACCGTTCTTCTCCCTCAAGTAAAATATGTAAATGTACTGCTCGTTTGTCGTTAATTACTTTCACAAAAAATCTTTGCCAAGGTTGATTGTCTATGTTAGGTGGTACATAATGCCAGTCGTGATTAGCTAACAATGTAGATATTTCTTTTATTTTTTTAAATGAATCAATTTTAGCCATTAAATCAATGATTGGTTTAGCTGGTAAATTAGGAATAGATGTACTTCCATAATGTTGAATTTCCGTTATGCCGAAAGTTGAAAGAAGATTAAGAAGAAGTGCTTTTTCCCGATTACCTTTTTCTTCCCACTTGGGATTTGGTTCGACAATGTCTATTGTCTCATTAGCCCAAACGGGCCATGTGCTTTCATCATGAATATCTTTCATTTTACTCTCCCTCAAGATTTTTATTTTTTCAGTTTCAGAAAAATCTTTGTACCTGCATTCTTTTACAAACCTGCCTCGATAAATCGAGTAGGGGGAAAATAAGTTTATTTTCGCCCCTCTCACAACACCGTACGTACGGTTCGCGTATACGGCGTTTCAATTTATATCACAGTGTGTACTCTTTTAKATAATGTTCTAAAGCAGAGGGGACTCCCCTCTGCTTTAGTCTTTTGTTTGAGATTGCTCTTTGGACGACTTTGGATACTCCTATGAATCGGTAACCTTTTCGACAGTAGGTTAATCCTTTCGCTTCTTCCTCCGGAATTCCTAGTTGAATAAGCGATTTAATTTGTTTCTTCGCTACTTTCCATTGTTTCCATATGATGACCCTAATTCTAGAGCGAAGCTTTGTGTCTATTCGTTCCGTCGTTTTTTTCATGTTTGCCACTCTGAAGTAGTTTACCCATCCAACTATTACTTGGTTCAATTTCAATATTCGGTAGTCTAGTGGAACATTCCAATTTCGCTTTGTCAGTTGTCGAAGTTTCCTTTGAAACTTCTGTACAGAACTTGGATGAGGTTTCACTTTGTAGTTGTTGTTATTAGTGTCGTAATAATACCCAAATCCTAAGAATTTCAACTCTTTTGGACGTGAGATTCTACTCTTCTCTACGTTGACTATCAGGCCTAATTTCTCTTCTATAAATCTCACGATTGTGCTCATTACTCGGTTCGCTGCCTTTTCACTTTTCACAAAGATAAGGGCATCATCAGCGTACCTCACGAACCTTAGTCCTCTTTTCTCCAGTTCCTTATCAAGTTCGTTTAACATTATATTACTTAATAGTGGACTGAGGTTGCCTCCTTGCGGAGTWCCGACAGGTGTGTCTTCATATTTTCCATTCACCATKACTCCACTGACTAAGTATTTTCTGATTAACGAGATGACATTTCCGTCTTTTATTGTGTTGGATATGATTCTCATGAGTTTATCGTGATGGACGGTATCGAAGAATCTTTCAAGATCAATGTCGACTACCCAATCATGTTCATTATTCAGAAACTCCAGGCTTTTAATTATCGCCATTTCACAACTTCTTTTTGGTCTGAAACCGTAACTGAATTCACTGAATTGCTTTTCAAATAGTGGACTGAGAACTTGATGAATGGCTTGTTGAACGACTCTATCCACTACTGTTGGTATTCCCAATTTGCGCATCTTTCCATTTTCTTTTGGGATCTCCACTCTTAAGGCAGCTTGTGGTTGGTATTTTCTTGTTCTGATGCGCTGACGCAGTTCATCTTTGTTCTCTTTCAGGTATTGCTTTAGTTCGTCGACTGTTACTCCGTYGACCCCACTTGCACCTTTATTTTTATAGACACGTATGTAGGCTTCGTTCATATTTTTATTACTTAGGATTTGTTCTAAAAGTTCCACACTCGTTTCTCCTTTCCTCTCACGTAGTAAGTGATATCTCCATTTTGGTTATTCTTTGWGGTACGCTCATACTTTCACCATTAACACATTCGGAGTTCGTCACTTACGCATTCGTGGCGTTGAAACACTATAAATTGTTCAGCCCTTCATGAAATTATTTCATTACTATGGCTTCTGCTGACTTCTTGCGACTAACCTTTTTCGACTGTACTTCTGTACATCCGCAAGACCTCCCAGGGTAAGACACCTATCTTTCCTCTTTTACTCGCCTGATTTACTCTATAAAGTTACGCACATCTTTTGGACTTTAACTTGTCTTGGAGTTTAATCCCTTTATAGAGCCTTAGTATCAGATTCCTGTTCGTCGAGCCAAGATTTTATTCCACGCTTCCTCCAGCCCTTACCTCACGATAAGTACCTTGCGCTTCCTTAGTGGTTGGTCGATGTGTAMCCCCACAGTGGACTTTCACCACCTAGATAGTTGCCATGCCTGGCACACAAGAAAAARCTGCCTTAAWGACAGCTCCGATCTTMAGCTAACGCACCACGTTAGCTAATTTTCTTTTGTAAGAAGACAGAGTCCCAAAACCAATAAATAGCTGCTGCTGCAAAACTTAAACCGTAATATAGTTGGGTTTTAACTAAATATGTAGGTTCCCTTTCAAATAATATTCCATTAAACAAAATTACTGCTACAAAAGAAAGTACCGTGTAAATTAAAAGATAAAATACATTAAATTTTCTCGGACGTTTATTACATGTAATTTGCAATGGTACTGCAAAAAGTAAGTAAGGTATGACAACATAAAAAGAATACATAATAACAGGAAATGGCCGCAACCAAGAGATTTCTCCACTAAAAAGAATTATAGCAACAGAAAAAGAGATACAAGAAAAGAATAGACAAAAGAAATAATACGGTATTACGTCGCTAAGTTCAGATACTTTTTCGCTTAATTTCCCAATCCCCAATTTTACTCAACCTTCCAAAATGATAGGTATATTTATTCCATTTTAACATAATTCTTCAACTAACCTGCCCCTATAGTTGCATAAGAGTTACTGTTGCTCCTTTTTGGGTGATCATGGTCATATACGGCAGTTAGAGAAGGGTTTTTGGCATACAAGGTTGCCGAAGGAATTCAAGTTACAAATGATCTCCCTAATAGTTACCCCCAACAAAGTAGAAGATTTGACGTCCTGCTTTGTTGGGGGTTTTTTCCTCTGCATAAAATTTTTCAATTGACTTATTGAAAAAAATAAAATAAAATTCAAAGTACTTCTTTTAAACTACTCTAATTTGAGTACTTTGAATAAAGTGACATGTTAAAATTAACTCAAAAGGATGGATTCAACAGATGAAATTTACTAAATTCTTAAAAACAAGAGGGGCAACTGCGGCAATCTTTATGGGGATTTTCTATGCTGTTGCCATGCTAGGCATCTTCTTGCCTGGGTATACAGCCATTCCAGGAAATGTCGATAAATTACCTATCGCTATCATCAATGATGATGCCGGTAAAAATGGTGCGATGATTGCCGAAAAGTTACAAGAAAATTTACCCTTTAAAGAAATCGAGACGGATATAACCAATAAACAAGCCTTAAAAGACTTAGAGAAAAATGATTTGGCATTAGTCGTACACATCCCAAAAACCTTCTCTGCGAATATGCAAAAAGGTGAAGCGTCATCAAGCATTGACTTTACAATCAATGAGGCAGGGGCAACAGTCGTTTCTTCTACCATGAATGCTATCGTAACTGAAATTAACAATCAGTTAAGCACACAATTCTCACAACAAACAGCCCAGGGCGTATTGATGAACTTTAATGTACCAGAAAAGCAAGCCGCTGAATTAGCGGAAAAGATTGAGAATTCCTATGTCGGAAATGTAGTTACAATCAACGAAATACCAGATGGTATGAATAATAATATGCTGCCAATGTTCTTAACAATGGCCGGTTATGTTGGGGCGATGATTGGAGCGATGCAATTAGTAGGTGCATTTAAAGCCAGTCGAGGAAAAGCAAGTAAAACACGTTTATTCATTTATGTGCAATTAGCTGCGTTATTGATTGCAGTTATTTCATCACTCGTTGCTGTAGGTGTAGCGTATTTAATTGACAAGCCAAGCGGTGACCTATTCTTCAGTATAGTAGGTCAACAAATTTTAAACTATATGGTATGTTTTAATTTCACAGCGATTTTAATCTTCTTATTAGGTGAAGGCGGCATGATTTTAAACTTACCGATTTTATTAATTCAAACAATAGCAAATGGTGCCACTATCACACGTGATATGATGTATTTACCATATGAATGGATGAGCCACATTTCACCAATGTATTACTCGGTGCAAGCGCACTTTGCAAACCTATATGGCAGCATTAGTCCAAGTCCGTATATTTGGTCAATGGTTGCGGTTGGTGCTGTTTCGATGTTAATTAATATGGCTATTGTCGCGTTTATTCAAAAACCAATGCCAGGACAGGTTTCTGAAACAGAAGTTGAAAAGAATGCGGCTGAAATCACAGCTTAAGTTTTGCTACAATAAGGAGATAATACTTCTTAAAGGAGCGTAGGAAATGTCTATTCAAATTTTTATATTGAGCAAGCTGATGGAAGATAAAAATTATCCTTATAAATTAAAAAAGCAGCTTTCAGAACCCATTCCGTTGGATCGCCTAGGCGGGTTAACTGAAAGTAAACTGTACTACCATTTTGAATCATTAGTAAAACAAGGTTTAGTCGAGCCAGTTGAAGTGATAAAAGAAGAACATCGGCCTGATAAACAGGTATTTGCGATTACCGCTAAGGGTCGCGAAGAACTACCAAATAAAATCTATAAATTATTTGAAAGTGCGGATGAAATTAAGGATATGATTGTTGGTTTAGCCAACATCAAGTATGTAGACCGGGATAAAGTAGTAGATATATTGAAAAAAAAAGTAAAGTCCATCAAGGCTATTTGGGAGCAGCTTGAGAATTTCGAGCCAGACCCTAAAGGCAACGAGAATATTCGTGAATTTTTGGATGGTTATTTTTCGACCAGAACAGATCACACAATATATTGGTTTGAAGAGTTAATTAGAAGGATTAAGACTAATGAATTATAAGTTTACTCAAGAGCAGGATTTTTGGCAGGAGTTCCATACTTTAGATCAAAAAGTAATTAGAGGTTCACAAAATGAATAATGTATATGTCATTACTGGTGGTTCAGGTGGAATGGGCAAAGTGATTGCTGAATTAGTTGGTAAAAAAGGAACACTATTATTAGCTGATATAAATAAAGAACGACTAGAGTAAGCAAAACAAGAATTAGCAGTCGCAGGGGTTACTGAATTATAGATGAATTAAACACCTTTGTTAACCCATTGAAAATTAAAAATTTTAAAGAGCCTTACTAACATTCTTTGTAGTAAGGCTCTTAGTTTTCTATTCATAATTAAATTGTTTCCCTATATGATTACAAAAGATTAAATTAAGTTTTCCCATCATGAAGTTTAATAAAATGGAGTGCCTAGGCGCTTTTCCCTTTAGCTCCATAAGAAAAAAAGAGTTTACGTGTACTCACTCACCAACTTTAAATTTTCATTCTAAATCTTAAGGCTGAATTACTTAAAATACCATTTTAACGCATTCGTGTACAATATTTTATCGGATGCTTTTTCATCAAATAGACGCTGAATCAATTCAATGTCTGCATACTCAAAAGGTCTTTTCGCCCTTGTAGATGGCAAATCTGTTCCGAACATAAGAGCGTCTGGATTAATATCATAAATAGAGTGTAAGGCATTCTCAATATTCAATTCTACACGACCAAAACCAGTTGCTTTAACTCGAATGCCTTTATCCACCAGCCTTAATAAATGAGGTAATCCTTCTTCAGATAATCCTAAATGGTCAATTGATATGGCAGGTAATTTTTCAATAGTAGATGCAATTTCGGGTAACTCTTTTGCATCAATATAAAGTTCGCTATGCCACCCTACTAAATCATAAACTCTCCTTGCAAAGTAATCGAGCTTCGATAAATCTTCTGAACCACCTCGTTTTATATTAAAACGTAATGCTTTTACCCCATTTTTATTTAAACTTATAATCTCTTCGTCCGTCACAGTAAAAGGTAATTGCGTAACGCCACAAAATGTTGAACCCATTTGTTTAAGTGCCTTCAATAAATATTCTTGGTCAAACCCTTGGAATGACCCAGATACAATCGCTCCACCTAATACATTCAAATCAGCAGTTTCATTTTGATAATCTTCTACAACATAGCTGGGTGGCAAATATCCTTGGTTTTCGATGATTGGAAAATCAAAATCAATAATATGAAAATGCGCATCAAAAATTCTCATTTCAAATCCCCTTTCTTTTCTTTAACATATCAATTATGGTACATAAATAAAATTGCGGGTTATTAATACAGATTCATAAGTTTATCTTATTGCACTACCCTGCCCCTTTAGTTCCGTAAGAAAAAGGATGCCGCAGCATCCTCCCTTATTGAAGTAAAGCACCACCTGTTAGTTCAACAAGGTTTACATTATCCCTGACGTAATATTTTTTGAAACATTTTTGGTTGATGTTTTTCAAAAACCTTTATCAATTCTTTTCCAAAAATAGTTATGGTTCTTTCCCAAGGGTGTCCTAATAATCCCCATTCAAAATTCTTATGAATAAAAAAGTAATAATCACCGTTTGGAAAAATAGGTACTGTCCATTCATCAAATTCACTTTTCGGAAACTCCAAACGGGGGTTTATCCAATAACCTGGATGTTGCCAATCTAACGCATACATATATTCATTTTTCTGTGTGAGTTCTTGAAAGACAAGCAATGATTTTTCCTCTAGGTCATTATAAATCTCATCATAAGTATCTAAATCTACGGACACATTTAAATACTTGGATACATCATAAGTGATAAATGGATTTGGCACTTCAAAAGATGGAAAGTCTGACATACCTGGTTCAAATTTAAATGCATCATATATCCTATCCCATACCTCTTTATATTCAAATGTAGATAATTCAATCCAATTTCCCATTTGAATAGCCACCTTTACGATGCTTTTAATAAGGATTCTTATATCATTTCTTGTTCAACTAACCTGCCCCGTTAATCCCATAAGAAAAAGGCTGCCACAGCAACCCATGTTTTTGAAGTAAAGCACCCGTTAGTTCATTAAGAAAGTCTAGGAATCTCCTCATTCCAAGAACAAAATAGATAAAATTAAATAAAATGCATCCCATTAAAAAGGGGTTACATTAATAAATCTTAGMATATATAATTCTAAGTTTGTGTTGTAAGAGAAAGATAGAGGATCTAGCCAGGGAGGATTTTATTCATATAATTTCAGATGCAATAATAATGAGATCTACTTCCTATTCCAAGATAAAAATGGCAATAGAAAATCTAAGCTCTGAAGGATGGTTCAGGGAGCTATATGAGGAGGCCCAGTATACTAAGGTTATTTGGCATAATGGGGTCCTCTCAACAAAACTACGCTAAGAGAATTTTGGGAAGAAAAAAGCCGGTTTTCCATACGCTAAGGGGGTACGACCGAGATACGTGGAAAAATGGGTCACGTGCTGGATATATTGATCCCAGATGTGATCTTTTTCTGTTTTAATGAGGGCTTAAATAAAAAATAAAAAAAGCAGATTTTCCTACGTGGAAAGAGCCCTTTTTTTGGATTTCATCTCATTAAACAAAGACGTGTAGCCAGTCACTGTTATCCGTTGGTTATGCTGTAAAACCTCGAAAGTTGACTTGTTTGTTGAAGTTAAAAAGACTGGGCAAGACGGAATCCAAGGTCGTCTATACAAAATGACGGATGGCTACGACGACGACACGAAGCCCCACAACCCCTGGCCTCTTCAGCCCAGCTACCCCCTCGAAAAATTCGGTAGGAGCCGTACACTTGTTCATCATATAAATCCCAACACCACTCCCAAACATTCCCTAACATATCATACAGACCCCATGCATTCGGTTCCTTTCTTCCTACTTCATGGATCTTGCCACCTGAATTTTCGTTATACCAGGCAATCTTATCAAGATCTCCGTATCTATAACCAGTAGTCCCTGCTTTACATGCATATTGCCACTCTGCTTCTGAAGGAAGTCGATAGCCGTTTGATTCCCAATCACAAATAACGTTTTCACCATCATTACTTATAGAATAACACTCTTTCAGTCCAGCTTTCTGTGAAAGTAGATTACAAAAAGAAATTGCATCATTCCAAGAAATATTCACAACCGGTTTTAGATCTCCGTCAAAAGTATTAGGTGATTTATTTGTAATAGCATAGTATAGACCCATAGTTACAGGATACCGGGCAAGAAGAAACGGTCTTATTTCAGCTTTCCATTTGCTTTTTATTCTATCGTCTCTTAATTCTATTTCTCCCCCTGGAATTTTTACCATTGGATAGTCAATGTAACTCTTTATTTTATTAGACACACTACCTTCCTCCTAATGATCTTGATTTTATAGTCTGATAACCTTATTTCATCTTTTTTTAATCCTAATCTCATTATTTCAACTCCTTTAACTATTAAATTCACTCATTCACTAAGAAATTCCTTCTTAAACTAACCTTCTAGTTCATTAAGGAAAACCAATATCAAGTATTGATTTCGGTTTATCATTTTTATAAACGATTAAACTTTATTTAAATCGGTACATCTTTTTTTAAAACAGTACGACTTTATTTTAAAACTACAACTAAATAAAAATAAACTCTTAAACACATGACAAAACCCCACCTGTTTCCATTTAGCAACTGGTGGGGTTTCTATTTGGCTTCTACATCTACATCAACCGGGAGGTCCATCTTGTGCAATCACGCCCTTTCATTTAAACGGCTAATTTACTGTATTCATCCAACTGATCTTTGGTTAAATTTTTGATGAAGTGGTCGAAGTTGATCGACTCCATTTCATACCTTTCACAAATCTTTAAATAACTTTCATAGGCTTTATCATAAATGTTCATCATCTTGATTCCTCCTTCTGTTATATAACAATAAATTTAACTTATAAATAATATATAACAACGTCATTTTATTGTCAATATAATTTTCTGAAAATTCTAAATAACCATTCTTCCCTTTAGTATTTCCCCCATTGTTCTTCGCTAACCGTCTACTTTAAAAAAAACCTGACACTGCTCTTTAATTGGATAATTTGCCTTCAATGGGTAAAGTAGTTTTATGAATGCTCCCTCTTGTGTAGCTTTAAAATAAAGTTTGCTTAAATTAACGCTTTTAACCTGGATAAAAAAACAAATATGAAGAGCATGTTTTGAAAAAAGATTAATCAAAACATGCCCTTATTAATTGGATTTATTCTTTTATAAAAAAGATTGATCATTATTGTATTCCTTAATGAATGAACTAACGCACCAGTTAGTTTATTAAGAAAAGCAATTCTTATTAAAGAATCGCGCCCGTTAGCTTAATAAGAAAGGTTATCTTCTTCTCTCATTTTAATTAGAAAGATTCCTAACCATATAAATCCACCACAAGTTATTGCTGAGCCCAAAACTGAAATTATCGGTTCTGCATTTCCTGCCACGCTACCTATTGCGAAAACTACATTCCCTATAACAAGCAAGGAACCTCCCCATCGAGGCAATATTCTAACTAAGATTGTTGAGATACCTAAACATAGCATTCCAACAACAAACATCAACGGCCCAACTATCAGAATGATTCTTGGAACACCTTCATTAAAAACTGAACTAACATTAACTCCAGATGCACTGGCAATTTCCACATAGACGACGGCAGAAACAATAATAGTTCCAACTGTACTAAGAACCATCCCTAATAACCCTAATGTTCCGTTTTTTCGTCCTTGCGAATCATAAATTCCTATAAAAGCAAAAACAGCTATTATGTGAGCGATAAAAACCAGACTTTGCCCTAAAACTGTGCCATAATCCGAACCAGCAATAAAGTTTAATACATGTGCAATAAACAGGAATAGCCCCGTTAAGATAGCTGCAACTCCACCACCAAATTTGAATCCGTGAGATGAAACCATTTTTCTCCCCCACCTTATAGAATATTGTTCTATCACAAACAAATAATACCAAGTCCCTCCAACTTACGTATATAATTCCTCATATTAAACTTTTGTGAATTTGTAAATGAGCAGGCTTTTTCAACAATATGGCCCTATTGTTGAACAAAGATTAAACAGCACTCTTCAATTATCCTGCCCCGWTAGTGCCATAAGAAAAAGGCTGCCTCAGCAACCTTCCTTATTGAAGTAAAGCACCCGTTAGCTCATTAAGCAAAAAAGCCACCAAATGGCAGCCCCGGATCTCAACTAACGCACCTGTTAGTGAAATATTGTATGTTACACTTTTTTTGCTAAGAAAGGCTTTTTATATAGTTCGTAACATTCCCCAAACAGCAACTTCCTTGAGGATTGTTTACCTCGCACCCACATCGATTTTCTTTTATATTTTTACGAATGTGTTCAATAGGTTTAGGACTAAGTTCTTGTTTTATATATTCCTTAATTTTCTCTTTTGTCCAACCAAAACAATAGCAAACAGGCACAATAGAGGATTTATCTTTTTGATGAACAGAAACCTTAATTTCTGACGTTAGATACATTTTTTTACCTGTATCAAAATAGACAACATTACATCCTTCTGTTGAACAAAAATAATGAGTTAAACCTGCATTCAAAGAGTCTAATACTGATGGTTTTAGCATTGATTTTAACGTAATTATTTTTACATTTTTCCCTTTTACATTACAAGACGGACACAAATCAGAACCACTATTTTCGGAAACTTGTTCTTTTGTTGCACAACAATCAGACATATTCAATGCCCTCCCTTCGAATGTCCTAATATGAAAATTATAACATTCCTACTTCAACTCCCTCAGTATGATAGCTATAACTCTCGAATGCTCACTTATTCGCAGGATTTCATAACCCTTGAAAATATATTAACGGTTAAAAGCAATGAGCTCAGATCATTTTGGCTTCGTGGAAGCATAGTTAAATAAAGGAGTCATAACAAAACTCCATATTCTACCATATAATGCACATTTTCTCCACGCCGCCCCTGGAGGCTTTCCCTCCCATGTCTCAACGGGTCATAAAATATGCCCTCTCATTCCTTCGTCATGCCTATCCAAGGGGTGGAGGCCAGTTTTGCTAACCTAATGGGTCGGTGCCCTTTTGTTGAWTAAMTCTGGTACTCCGTGCATCTTTGAAATCCTACGAATAAGAAAACATTCGATAAAAGRAAGCTGAAAATCAACCGTTCATCCATTCTTAGTTTGGTTCCCTTCGAGAACCYGTGAAGCTTGATTTATTCAATAAAACTACGCTGCCAGAGTTGTTAAAGRTTGTAATTTTTCTGGAGAATAGGATTCATTTCTTTTGGCTATTCCCACAAAGAGCCGTGCTAGCTTTCCGCATAATTTCATAATAGACTTCAATTTCTTTATTTTTTTTACCTTAACATTATTGGCGTGCAACGCTTTAAACTCAGGGTTATTCATGACAAGACTCATCGTCGCTAGGTATAAGAAACGCCTCAGTCTGGATCTCCCACGTTTAGAAATGACAATTTGTCCTTTCCATTTACCAGAGCTCGCCTCGGAAAGATGTAACCCTGCATGACGAAGGAGAGAATTACCGTGGGCGAATCCACTTAAATCTCCAGCTTCCCCTAAAATTCCAGCTAAAGAGATTTCACTGATCCCTTTAATAGCCAGCAGTTTCTTTGCGAAAGGAATTTGTTGAAGCACGTTAGTGACTTCTTGTTCCACTCTTTCGAGTTGCGTTGTAGCTAGATCATACTCTTCTAGTAGTTGTTCTAAATGTAGCTTGTAAGCATCAAGTGCTTGGTGCGTTCCGATAGAACGTTTAGCTAAATCTATAAGTTGATAAGCTTTTTTCAACCCAGGCTGACGCTTCATTACCGATTTCCATTTGCCTACAATATCTTGAGGTTGCATCGATCGTAACTCGATTGGTGTAGGAAACAAACGTAGAGTTGCGATTGCCCCTTTGCCTTTCACATCTTTAAATACTTGTCGTAGCTCAGGAAAGACTACATCTACCCAACGATTTAATTGGTTGATAGAACTAACGAGACGTTTWACGATTACRTCACGGTTGGACATAAGRACTCKAAGTTTTTCGAAAGACTCTGRAGYCRMAYGAACAAAWGMATAGTATCCATTCTTSACCATATCCGCAATCACGAGAGCGTCTTTTTTATCACTTTTGGACTGAGTGTTATCTCGATTTTCTTTATTTCTTTTTACAAGGTGAGGATTGACTGTTACGACATCAATMTTTTCGTTAGATAACCATTTCGATAGATTAATCCAGTAATGACCTGTAGGTTCCATACCGACAATAGTTGTGTCTAAGCTGTTTTTAGCTTTTAGTTTATTAATCCATTCTAKAAATCTGTTAAAGCCTTCTTCGTTATTTTCGAAAGTAAGAGGATCACCTACCACGATTCCTCGATAATTTACAGCTCGAGCAACGTGRAATTGTTGGGCAATATCYACGCCAACAACGAGATGTCGATCAGAAATTCTCTCTATTAGTTGATTTTGTTTATCTTGCATTTTAAACTTCATATTAGGGTTCCTCCTAAGGTTTTGAGTTAGAGTGGTGTCTTACTCATATCTTACTGAGGAGCCCTATTTTTTTCAAAGCTGAAAAATAACGCTCTACAGGAATGCTAACCTGCCCCGATAGTTGCATAAAGAAAAGCTGCCTTAAAGACAGCTCCGATCTTCAGCAAACGCACCTGTTAGTTCATTAAGAATTCGGTTAGAATAAATTCAGTTATCTTTTCTGCGAAGCATCTTTATAATAAGTGCGAAAATAACTATACCAGTTAAAGAACCCACAGCGCATGACCAAGAAAAGTAATCAAAGATAAAGAAAATTATTAACATACAAGCAAAATATCCTGCTGAAAAACCAATTAAATATTTTATCAATTTCACTTCCCTCATCTCTCAAAATATTACATATACTTTATCATAAAACATGTGTTTCTTATTCAACAATCCTGCCCCTTTAGTTGCATAACAAAAAGGTTGCTTCAGCAACCTCCCTTATTGAAGTAAAGCACCCGTTAGTTCTATAACATATAGTTGAGTTGACACAAACTGTGAAATAAAAAAAGTTACCTTTCAGCAACTTAGGAGTAGAAATCCATTATTTATATTTAGTAAGCCAGTCAATTAATTGGTCATAGTTACTTGAGAACATTGTGTTGTCTTTAGTATTAGACTGTTCAAGGTGAATTAGAATATCCCCTTCTTCTAATAAAAAAGCGACTGCAATAGTGTTCCCTAATATATTATTAGAGAAAAATTTGTCTTTCCACAATTTTTGTACAGAAAAATGTTCTGGAGTATAACCTTTACGATTAACTAACAACTTATACTTTTTTCCTTGTCTAATAAATGAATAGCACGTTTTCTCAAATGAATTAAACCATGTGTTTACATCAGCAAGGGTTATGTAACCTGTCAAATTAGTAATAATAATATCTTCAGAAATGGATGTACTTATATTTTTAACATTCAATAAAAAAACAACTCCTTACTATTATTATAAACTAAATAATGGAAGGGAGAATAAATTTTAATGTTGCACAGTTCGAAGACACTACGCTTGTTGAACTAAACTGCCCCGTTAGTGCCATAAGAAAAAGGCTGCCTCAGCAACCTCTGTTATTGAAGTAAAGCACCCTTTAGTTCAATAAAGGCTATTAAATTTTTTCTAAATTTTTAGTGAGTCTGATAATCCAATACAATACTATCCACGGAAGTATGAACTTTGTAGCCCATTCAATTACATTAGGAATTAAATATGATGAGTTTATATTAAATAACGGAAGTATTAGCCATAGTACCAATAAAACTATGATACCAATAATTAAATTTTTCATTTAGATAGCCCCCCTATAATCTCATATTACCATAATAACCCATTATTCTTCTTCAACTAAACTGCCCCTTTAGTTCATTAAGAAAAAAGACGATTAGCTATTTGCTAGTCATCTCTTTCACTTTAGCGTAAATAGTGGAACGTGGAACGCCAGTCATTTTAGCTATATCATTAACGCTTAAACCGTTWGATTCTCTTTCATCATACAGCTTTAACGCCTTCTTAACGTCCTTCTCGTCCTTCCCTTTACGTCCCATATGTTTCCCCTGTGCCTTAGCCCTTTTACGTCCCTCAGTGGTTCTATCTTTAATTAGATCACGTTCAAACTCAGCAATAGCMCCCAGCATAGTAAACATTAGCTTTCCTGATGGTGTACTAAAATCAATCTGTTCTTTGATGAATACTAAAGCTATTCCACGTTCTTCTAAATCCTTA
>NZ_JBFUIB010000068.1:0-15542 GCF_056402095.1 Peribacillus sp. P4_C12 | reverse complement strand
GTGGACATTACCTGGATACCCGCCTGTACCGATTTCAACTGTTTTTAAACCGGAGGCTGCCACATAATCAAGCATATCCTCGAATGATTTTTGTGCGAATAGCACTGTAAAAATCCCTAACTTCACTAGCCCCACCCCACCTTTTCATTAATTGATACTCATAACCTTTCCACTTGCTGAGCTTTGATAAATGGCTTCAATTATCTTCGAAACTTTCATGGCTTCCGATGGTTTTACCAATGGTTCGGCAATTCCGAGGCAGCTATCAATAAAATTCTCTGCCTGTTGGAGATCGGGTGTATCCTCTCCAGGCATCCATACCGCCTCACTATTTAAAAGCATGCCGTGCTTTGCCTGATTCAAAATTAAGGGGAACACATCCAGTCCGCCCTGCGTTCCGGATAAACTCAAGACTGTTGCTTCTTCACGGATATTCGCGGCCCATGATGTTTCGAATAATAAAGATGCACCGTTGGCAAATTTGATATACGCGGTAGCATGATCATCTACTTCAAATACAGAGGCATCGAAATTACCCCATAGATTGACCTGATCGACACCCTTACTGACATAATTATATGTCGAACCTACAATTTCAATCGGCTCCGGGTCATCCATCAGCCATAAGGCCAAATCAAGTAAATGGCAGCCGTAATCAATAACGCTTCCTCCACCCTGCAATTCCTTACTCGTAAAAACTCCCCACCCAGGAACTTTCCGACGTCGGATTGCCTGTACACGCGCTACATACGGCTCACCAATTTCACCGGCCTGGATCATTTTCTTCGCAGCCTGAGCTTCCTTCATAAAGCGGTAATGGTAAGCAATAGATAGTACTTTCCCCGATAAGTTTGCAGCCTCGGTTATTGCTTTACATTCCTCGGTTGTAATCGCCATAGGCTTTTCGCACAACACATGTACACCTGCCTGCAGCGCGGCGATAGAAATTTCCGCATGAAACTTGTTTGGCGTGGCAATCGTAACTGCATCCACTTCCGCGAACATTTCTTCATAATTGGTAAAGACCTTTTCGATATGATATTCACGTGCCACATCTCTCGCCTTCAGTTCATCTATATCCTGAATTGCGTATAAAACTACCTTGTCTTGAAATTTTTGAAAAGCTGGGATATGCCTTTGTTGAGCAATTCCACCAGCACCGATTATTCCCATTTTTAATTTGTACATGATGACTATTAACCCCTTTATAAGCGGATGATTTTTCTGGATGCATTCGATTCCATCGCGCCAAGAATAACTTTTAATGATTTTAATCCTTCAACTCCTGAGATGAGAGGCACCTCATTGTTTACCACACATTTTACAAAGTGGCTGATTACTTCAGAATCATGCTGTCCTTCAGAGTCATTTGTCTGGATGCTACCTAATTCAATGGTTTCCGTCTTACCATTATCATGATGAATAATCAGTGAGTATTTAGGATCGTCTTCAAGACGTAATACGGCTTTTTCCGCATAAATGACCGTCGCATTGTCTTCTTTCGCATACGACCAGCTGGCTGTGAGAGTACCAATAATTCCGCTCTCCGTTCGCAGAATACAGGCAGCACTGTCATCAACATCTGTATTTTTCTTGGCAGTCGTTTCTACAAATGCTCCTACTTCAACAAATTCCTCTCCCAGGATATAACGCAATAAATCAGCTTTATGAACGCCTAAATCGCCCATAGCACCGATAACTGCCTGATCTTTTTTAAAAAACCAACTGTCCCGTCCGTCCACGGCCCAATTCTCTGGTCCAGAATGTCCAAAAGCCGTTCGGAAGCTGTAGACCCTCCCTATCTCACCACTATCAATAAGCTGTTTCGCTTTTTGATGAGAGGGGACAAAACGCTGATTATGACCAATCATTAATATTTTGCCGCTTTTTGAAGCTGCTTCATTCATTTTTTCTGCGTCATTTAAAGAAGTTGCCATTGGTTTTTCACAAAGAACATGCTTACCTGCTTCCAAGGCAGCAATTGTGATTCGGGCGTGCAAGTAATTAGGGGTACATACACTGACAGCCTCAATCTCCTCATTCTTCAAAAGTTCTATATAATCAGTATATGCTTGTGCGTTATACCTTTGTGCTGCTGTATTCGCCCGGTCTTGCACAATATCACAAACGGCAATTATCTCTGTTTCCTGGATCGCTTCGTATTCTGGAAAATGCCTGTTTTTTGCAATACTGCCGCATCCAATGACGCCTACTTTCACTCTGCCCATTCTACTCTCTCCTTCACTTCATCTCTTTATTGAGATAGTTTCCAACGGTTCGGCTTTTCCATATACCGATTTATTGTTAACTTCCGGCTTGACCCACTCAACGGCATTCTTAATCACCCGTTGTATTTGCGGATTATGGTATGTCGGATATGTTTCATGACCTGGCCGGAAATAAAAAATCTTACCTTTACCACGCTGATACGTACAACCGCTTCTGAAGACCTCCCCACCTTCAAACCAGCTGATAAATAATAGTTGGTCCGGCGTAGGGATATCAAAATGTTCCCCGTACATCTCTTCCTTTTCAAGTTCTATATATTCTCCGATTCCCTCAACGATTGGGTGACTTGAATCAACAACCCAAAGCCGCTCCTTTTCATCCGCTACCCGCCATTTCAAATCGCAAGTCGTGCCCATTAATTGTTTGAAGATTTTTGAGAAATGTCCAGAATGGAGGACGATAAGACCCATTCCTTCGAGTACCCGCTTATGAACCCGTGTGACAATTTCATCATGAACTTCTTCATGTGCGACATGTCCCCACCAGAGAAGTACATCGGTTTTCATCAGTATCTCTTCAGTTAACCCATGCTCTTCTTCCTCGAGTGTAGCCGTCTTCACTTCGAACTGTTCGCTTTGTAAAAAGCCAGCAATCGCACCATGGATTCCATCCGGATAAATTTCAGCAACATCAGGTTTTTCTTTTTCATGGCGATACTCATTCCATACTAGAACTCTCATGAACAATCTCCTCCACATTAATTTGTCGACAACTTGCTCTATATGTTTAACTACTACCTCTTAATTTCGAACGCAAACGTTTGCGTTCGAAATAATAAAAACTCAGTCGATTATAAGAACATACTTGGTATTTCGAAAAGTATGAATTTCAAAAAATTGTTAGTGATAATCTTTATTGTAAATTTATGTTAGCAAAAATCAAGCTTTAATTGGAAAAACATTTCTACACTTTTCATTTATTTTCCTTTTTAACAACAAAATGCGACTCTCGCTTTATGATTTTAGTTGGAATCCTGATACTTTTTTCCATCATTTCGGGATTTGCAATTAAATCAAACACACATTTTGCCGCTTCAAAGCCTAATTGATACGTATGAATATCGACTGTTGTAAGTGGCGTACTTAAAAATTCAATAAACTCTGAATGATTAAAACAGACGACGCTAACTTGCTCAGGTACTTTTAAATTCTTTTCCGCCAACACCCCTAGTAAAAGTACTCCCAATAAAAGATCCATTACCATAAAAGCGGTTGGAGCTTCCGGTAGATTTAGTAATTCCTTGATTGCCTTTATTCCATCTGCTCGATTTAAAGGGATCAACTTGATATATTCCTTTGGCACATTTAATTCGGCCTGCTCCATAGCTTGTTGAAACCCTCTTAAGCGGGCTTGAATCACTTCAAACTCAGGGCTCCCCCCTAAAAAAGCGATTCGCTGATGACCAAGATTGATTACAAACTCCGATAATTCCCTGGCTGCTTGAACATTATCGTTATCAATGAAGGTGATTCCGCTCATGTTCGTACTTGGTTTCCCAATCAAAACAAATGGAAAGCCCTGCTTTAATAAATAGGGCACCACTTTATCATCCTTTTTCGAATACAAAACAATCATACCGTCCACTCGTCTACCCTGAACCATTTTCACGACGTCTTCAAAAATAGCATCCTCGGTTTCACCGGTCGTTAGAGAAAGACTGTATCCCTCTTTATTGCAAAAATCCCCGATTCCACGGATAACCTCTGGAAAAAAAGGATTGTAAAGCGATTCTCTGGCTGAATTTTTCATGACGATTCCAATAGCCTTGGTGGATTTCGTGACCAAATTCCGGGCATTTTCATTCATATGATAGCCCATTTCCTTTAATACCTTACGTACCTTACGCTTTGTCTTTTCACTGATTGCTGGGCTGTTATGGATAACACGCGATACCGTTGATGGAGCGACATTCGCTTTTTTGGCAACGTCCTTTATCGTAACAGACATATTCAACACCACTTCCCGTTCACCGCACATGGCTTAATATTCCCTATATTTAAATACTTATTTAACGGCACCATCCGCAATTCCTTTGATAATTTGCCTCTGAGCAAAAAAATACGCGATAATGACTGGAATAATGGATAAAGTAAGCCCAGCCAAGGCTAGATGCCATTGTTTCGTATACTGTCCGAAAAAGAAGAATAATTTAAGCGGGATTGTCTCCGAGCCAGCGCCTCCAATAACAAGGGATGGCAACAGGTAGTCGTTCCAAATCCAAATAACATTTAAGATTCCAACTGTAATCGACATAGGTTTTAATAAAGGAAAAATGATATACCAAAATACTTGAAACCTGTTCGCTCCATCTATTTTCGCAGCTTCGTCAAGCGAGGTAGGAATCCCTTTTAAAGTACCGTGATACAAGAATATCGAGAGACTGCTGCCAAAGCCTAAATACATGAAAATCAACCCAGCCTTGTTCAACATCCCAAGCTGTCCGAATTGGGCAACAAGCGGTATCATCACAGATTGAAATGGAATCAACATGGCTGCCACAAACACGAAGAAGAGCAAAGAACTGACTTTACTTTTGTTTCGTGAAAGCGCATAAGCCGCCATTGCAGAAAAGATAATAATTATTACCACGCTGACGCCCGATATCAATAAAGAATTAAATAAAGTCCGAAGGAAATCCAATTGTTCGAAAGCTTGAGTAAAGTTTTCGAATGTCCAAGTTTTAGGTAAACCCAGCGTGTCGGCAAAAATATCACGTTTCATTTTAAAAGCATTGACAATCATTAAATAAAACGGAGCGAGCCACAATAATGCCAAGATGAAACCGATGAATCCAACCAGCCATAGCTTCCATTTTTTTCTCATTACAGCTCAACCTCCCTTTTCTTATTGATATACACTTGTGTTAGAGAAACTGCTGCCACAATTACGAAGAAGATAACGGCCTTTGCCTGCGCATATGCCATATCATTTTCGGTAAAAGCGGATTTAACAATGTTCATCGCAACCATTTCAGTTGAGTTATAAGGCGCTCCATTAGTCAAAGAAAGGTTTTGATCATAAATTTTAAAGGAGTGGGAAAGCGTTAAGAACAAACTAACGGTAAAAGCCGGTGCTACAAGCGGAAAAGTAATATGGCGAAAACGTTGAAAGCTGTTGGCCCCATCAATTTTAGCCGCCTCGATCAGTTCTTCAGGAACCGCTTGTAAATAAGCAATATAAATGATCATGATATAGCCAGCCATTTGCCAAGACGTTAAAATGATTAATCCCCAAAAACCGGTTTCTGTCGTTGACAGCCAGCCATTAAAAGCTTCAATCCCTGTCAAATCACCAATTGCGCCGAATACTTTAATAAAAATAAACTGCCAAATAAAACCGAGAATCAAGCCACCAATCAAATTTGGCATAAAGAAAACTGTCCGAAGTAGATTGCTTGATTTAATTTTCGACGTCACGATAAGCGCTAAACTCAAGCCGATAATATTAATTACCACAATAGCTGCTACTGAAAATTTAATGGTGAACCAAAATGTATCCAGAAACCCTCTATCCGTAAATAAGTCTATATAATTTTTAAGCCCTATAAAGTCCGGAGTTCCAAGTCCGTTCCAATTCGTAAATGAATAATAAAATCCGTAAATGAGTGGCACAATCACCACCAAAATGAGTGCAGCCAGAACAGGTGTCAAAAACAGCCAATATGCGGCATCCCGATTTCTCAATGAAACCGACCTCCTTATGAAAGATATATTAGTAGAAAATGAGTTTTAATTTCGGAATCGAAAATCGAAGAATATCTAGTAACCGAACTTTCCCTTTAACGACTTTCTTGTAACAAAGAACAACCAATCGACACAGCTTTCGACGGCGATTGGTTGTTTCCCCTTTACGGAATACTTATTTACTGTGAATTTTCTCCCAATTTTCAATATTTTGTTGCACAAGTTCATCCCATGTTAGTTTACCAGTTACGTATTTTTGGACACTTGCACCTAGGTCATCATTCCAACCAACTGGATATCCATTAAAAACCCAGCCAGTCGTCTTTCCATCTTGTGAATATTTATAAATTTCTTTTGAAAGTGGATCGGCAATTTTTTCTACGTCATACCCTTCATAAGCTGGAATGAATTTAAAATCCTCCAAAACAGCTTTTTTTCCTTCATCAGATGTATACATCCAGTCGAGGAATTTCTTCGCTTCTTCCTGAACTTTTTCATCTGATTTTTTGTTCACTGCCCAATAGTTTGGAACCCCAACTGGCATCCCCGCAGCTGTATCCCCATTCGGAATCGGGATAATACCAATACCGTTTTCGGCTAACTCAGGATCCATATCGTACACTGTGTTATACACCCAGTTTCCTTGCTGAATGATTGCAACCTTTTCAAGCGAGAACAACTCTTCCACTTGTTGTGAATAATCTAGACTTGCCGTCGGCTGAACGGAATATTTATTTTGAATATCGACCAGTTGCTTAAACTTGTCACCATCCGTAAATTTAACGGTTGGTGACTTGCTCGCAGTTAATACGTTCCCATCAAATTCAGGTGCTAAAAAGACATTTGATAAGTGGTTTCCTGTTACCCACTTCTCTTTAACCGGATAAGCGAAAACCGCCTCGATTTTCAATTTATCTTTCTGTGAATCCAGTTTTTTAACCGCAGCCTCTAATGCTGAATAACTAGTAATTTCTTCAGGTTTAACTCCGGCTTCTTCAAAAATTCGTTTGTTATAAATCAAGCCGTATCCTTCTTGGTTAAATGGAAGCCCTAGAACGTGCCCGTCCTCTTCCACGCCATCCAATGTACCATCAAGCGCAGCAGCTGCAGCCTTTGTATCCTTTAAATCTAATAATCTATCTTTATATTGTTCAACATCTATTGGTCCGCCAATGTTAAAAACTGCTGGCTCCTCACCTGAAGCAAACTTTGCAGTAATGGCTGATTTATAATCATTTCCACCACCCACTGTTGATATCTTGATTTTTACATTTGGATTTTCTTTTTCATATTGTTTTGCCAAATTCTCAAATTGCTGCTTAAACTCTACTTTGAATTGAAAGATATCCAGCGTCACTTTATCTTTGTCTTTAGAGTCACTGTCTCCACCTGTAGAAGAAGAGCATCCAGCCAAAATCACACTAAAAATTAATAAAACAGAAAAGATTCCCCCGTACCATTTTTTACGTTTCATGCCTACCAACTCTCCCTTTTTCATAAGATCTTATGCAAATTCAAGAAAACGTTTGCATAAAATGATAAAAAAATATACGCTTCTAAATCTACTATATTATTATTCTATCCAACCTTTTATACATCACCTCCTTACATGAACACTGTAAACGTTTTCATTTATGCGCTTTATATTACCACTAAATTCCATACTTTACAATTAAATTGTATTTTTTTGTAAACAACAAGTAGGATATAAGCCTTGTCTACTTAATTATATGATTCACAAACCTAAGATTATTCCTTTATTTGATTATAAAAATTATCGTAATGGACATTTATTCTAAATAAGTTTTAAATAGGGAAACCCAAAGGCTCCCCTCTATTCACTTCAATACCATCTTCACATTGGATGAACCATACTCATCCTTTAGTTCATAATATTTATCACTTGCTTGTCCAAATTCTTCAAACACACCACTAATAATCAGTTTATTCGTTTCCTTATCAACTATGCTGTACTTGATATTGCTTTTCCCAAACTTTCTGTCATCCACTTTTAAAAGGATCATATTGGACACACCTCCATATTTAATGGCTGCACTCCTCAGGGTGTTTGGATTCTTACTTACATAATATAACAAATTATTCTTAATTTACAGATTTTTCTCTTTTTGGAAAAATAAAAAAAGCCTATTTAGGCTCTTTGCAATTATTTCTTTAGTTCCAAATCAAATGTTTCAAAAATACTATATAAGATTCCCCATTAAAAGGAACCACATTGGCTCCTCAATATGGTTTTAAGACTTCGAAATATCTAAGAATCCTTCTCCAAATACATCACGAACATCATGTATGGCTATAAAAGCACTTCTATCAGTAGACTGTACAATTCTCTTTAATTTGAGTACCTCTTGCTTACTAATAACAATATATAGGATTTCCTTGGATTCTTTTGTATAGTATCCATGACCACTAAAAACAGTCACCCCTCTATCCATCAAAACGGTTACTTGTTTTGCAATCTGATCTGCTTCTTTTGAAATGATGGTAATCGCTTTTTTCGGGTTCAATCCTTCAATGATGAATTCCATCGTTTTTGTTCCAATATAAAGCATAAGGATAGTAAGCATTAGACCTTCTGCACCAATAATAAAATAAGATGAGAACGCAACGATTAAATCGAAAAACAGAAGTCCATAGCTTAAGCTCCATCCCAAATATTTATTCGTAATTCGTGCTAAGATCGTTGTACCGGCAGTCGTGCCTCCAACTCGAATGATTATGCCAATACCTGCACCGGCAAAAACACCGCCAAATATCGCATTGACGACCAATTCATCTGAAGATATCGACCAACTTTCGGTTAAATGGAGGAAAAGTGAATTAAATGCAACGGCTATGATTGTATAAACCGTTGTTATTTTCGACAAATATTTATAACCGACAATGAGCAGGAAAGCGTTAATAATCAAACTTAACAGCCCTGGTGACCATTCAAAAAGATAAAACAAAATGATGGTTATCCCCGTGACTCCTCCCTCACCAAGTTCATTGGGAATAACGAAAAGATTTATTGCCAAAGCGAAAATAAAAGCTCCTATTAATATAAAGAAAACATCTAAAGAAATCTTTTTCATATTTAATTACCTTCCTTTATGTAATGGTTAATGTGAAAAGAAATAGGTTAATTTCACTGCTCTATAGTAACATGGAATTCCATTTAATCCTTCAAAGATTTGAAGGTTTAACAAAAAGACTACCTTGGAAGTTAGATTATCTTCAATGAACAAGATTAATACATACAAAGACACTAATTTTCACTAAGCTTTTTTATACATTAGCTTAACAAAGCCACTGTCTCCTTCTCATTAACCTATTATTATGTTAGTTTCATGCTCCTCGACCTGGTTCAAATGACCAACAGCATACTTATGATAAGTGTCTTTTTTCGCCCCTTGATTTCTCCTAGATTAATGGATAATCAATTTATTATCATGTTCCTTTTCAAAGCTTGACAGTTTCATTGAGTCATGATTAGAATGTTTTATATGTTAACCTATATTATTTTTAGTTAACATATAAAAAGGAGAATGGCTATGCACAGTGAAAAACAATTACCTTGTTGGGAAGAAAAAATTAAGAAAGAACTGGCTTATTTAGAAGAGATATCGCAAAAACGTGAACTCGTTTCAACGGAATTCGCCGAGCAGCCATGGCTTATGATCAACGGGTGCAGGATGCTAAATCTAGCTTCTAATAACTATTTAGGATATGCAGGGGATGAGCGGCTGAAAAAGGCTATGGTAGATGCAGTACATACTTATGGTGCAGGAGCAACGGCTTCACGTTTAATTATTGGCAATCATCCTCTTTACGAGCAAGCAGAACAAGCTCTTGTCAATTGGAAGAAAGCCGAAGCAGGACTCATTATTAACAGTGGATATAACGCGAACCTTGGAATTATCTCCACCCTGCTGTCCCGTAACGATATTATTTATAGCGATAAATTGAATCATGCAAGCATTGTCGATGGAGCTCTCTTAAGCCGTGCAAAGCATCTACGCTATCGTCATAATGATTTAGATCATTTAGAAGCATTATTGAAAAAATCATCGATGGAAGCACGTAAATTAATCGTGACGGATACGGTCTTCAGCATGGACGGTGACTTTGCTTATCTTGAAGACCTTGTTCGGTTAAAAGAACGTTATAACGCTATGTTAATGACTGATGAAGCACACGGAAGCGGCATCTACGGTAAAAACGGTGAAGGTTATGCCGGTCATCTCCATCTTCAAAATAAAATAGATATCCAAATGGGAACATTCAGTAAAGCACTCGGTTCATTCGGGGCCTATGTCGTCGGGAAAAAATGGCTCATCGACTATTTAAAAAATCGCATGCGCGGATTCATTTATTCAACTGCACTCCCCCCGGCCATACTCGGTGCTATGAAAACAGCGATAGAACTTGTACAGCAAGAACCAGAACGCCGCTCACTGCTCCAAACACATTCAGAACACTTTAGAGAAGAACTCACATATTACGGGTTTAATATTTGTGGAAGTCGATCACAAATTGTTCCTATCGTCATCGGGGAAAACGAAAAAGCGATGGAATTTGCCACACGTTTGCAGAAAGAAGGAATTGCAGCTATTGCTGTCAGGCCGCCGACCGTTCCTGAAAATGAGGCGAGAATCCGTTTTACTGTAACAGCTCTCCACGATAAAAAAGATCTTGATTGGGCAGTTGAAAAAGTTTCGATCATTGGAAAAGAAATGGGTGTTATTTAATGAAACAGCCGAATTTAGTCATGCTTCCTGGCTGGGGAATGGAAAAAGATGCGTTTCAACAGTTAATCAAACCGCTGTCAGAAGTATTTCACCTCTCATTCATAGAATGGAGAGATATGAAAACACTAAATGACTTTGAAGAACGAGTCATAGACACAATCGCTTCTATTGATGGTCCTGTTTTTTTACTTGGCTGGTCATTAGGATCTCTATTATCACTTGAACTTGCAAGTTCGTATCGAGAAAAAATAAAAGGTTTTATACTAATTGGCGCAACAAGTCGGTTTACCACAGGAGATAATTATTCATTTGGCTGGGATCCACGAATGGTCGAGCGCATGAAGAAACAACTGCAGCGCAATAAAGAGAAGACTTTGACTTCTTTCTATGAAGCAATGTTTTCCGAAGCTGAAAAAGAAGAAGGTTTTTATCATCAATTCATCACGACAATTCAAAGCGAGTTTCATGGGGATGACGTATTTTCGCTTCTTATAGGTTTGGATTATTTACTTCAGAAAGATGTTAGAGTAAAGCTCGACCAGATTGAAACTCCCATTTTATTGATCCATGGGAGAGAAGACAAAATTTGTCCACTCGAAGCCTCATCTTTCATTAAAGAAAATCTGGGTGGGAAAGCCGAGGTTCATATTATCGAAGGCGCTGGTCATATTCCATTTTTCACAAAACCACAGGAATGTGTGCAGCTTATAAAAACATTTATTCAAAAGGAGTACATTCATGATTGATAAACAATTGTTAAGTAAGCGATTCAGTGAACATGCGAAAACATATGATACATATGCCAATGTTCAAAAAAACATGGCGAAACAATTAGTGGATTTGCTCCCTCAAAAAAACAGCAAACAAAGAATTAACATCCTTGAAATTGGCTGCGGTACTGGTTACTTAACCAGGTTACTCGTTAATACATTTCCTAATGCTTATATTACCGCTGTTGATTTAGCACCAGGAATGGTTGAAATGGCGAAAGGAATAACAATGGAAGACCGTGTTACTTTTTTATGTGCTGATATCGAAGAAATGACGCTTAATGAAAATTACGACTTAATTATTTCTAATGCAACGTTTCAATGGCTGAATAATCTTCCTGGGACCATTGAACAATTGTTTACACGATTAACGCCTGAAGGCAACCTGATATTTTCAACGTTTGGAATTAAAACCTTTCAGGAGCTTCATATGTCCTATGAATATGCGAAAGAAAAGCTTCAACTTTCAATTGATAGTTCACCAGGCCAAATGTTTTACGCTCTAGAAGAATTATCCCAAATTTGTGAAGAAGCAATCCCTTTTTCATCAGCATTTCCATTAGAGATAACAAAATTAGAAAAGCTTGAACTAGAGTACTTTCAGACAGTACGTGAATTTTTCACTTCAATTAAAAAGATTGGTGCAGCTAACAGCAACAAAGAAATCTACTGCCAGCGCCCTTCTTTTTTTCGAGAGTTAATCAACATATACGAAACAAAATACCAAGATGAATCAGGTGTGAAGGCAACCTATCACTGTTTGTTTTTTAAGATAATAAAACATGCCCCCCTACCCTAACACCTTAATCCGAAGATAACGGTCAGGTATACCAGCATAGTATCCTTTTTCTATCTTATAGCCGTTTATAAAATATACTAGGAGATCACCTTTTCCCGTCTTTCCTTACATAATTTAAGTCCGTTCTATAAAGTATTTATATCGACTACTGTTTCCAACTAGAATTCAGCTGCTTACTGTCCATTAGGATTAGTTTTTCTCAAATAGTAAAGTTCATCTTGTTTTTGAATTTAACTAAACAAGGTTCCCAAAAATTCAGGCCGCCGCCTCTCCTAATTCCTTTGGAGAAGCGGCGGCCTATTTATCAGTTACATCGGAATATATCAGCGCTTATTGTAATAACTCAAATCATGAAAATGTGTTTACGTTTAACTTTTTCACCCAAAAACCTTGCCATCTGTAATATTGACCACTCGATCACATAAATCTAACATTCTTTCATCGTGCGTTACCATGATGGCCGCTTTATTTCTTGACTTCACCTCATGAGCAAGCATTTCAACAACATCCCTGCCTCTTTTGGAATCAAGACTTGCGGTTGGTTCATCCGCTAAAATGATTTCAGGATCATTCATCAACGAACGGGCGATGGCTACACGCTGCCGCTCTCCGCCCGACAGTGCTTCTGGCAAGTGATCTGCCCGATGTCCAAGTCCAAGGTGGCTAAGCAATTCGTCCGCTTTTTTCATAGTTTTTTTATCCCGTTTGCCAATCAGTTCAGAAATGAGCAGAAGCTGATCTCGTACTGTTAGATATGGAACAAGATTCGACGATTGGAATACAAACCCGATCTTTTCAAGGCGCACTCGAGTCAATTTCTTTGGAGATAGTGATGTAATATCCTCATCATTCAGCAGTAAGCGACCTTTACTTGGGGAAAGTAACGCACCTGCTATGGAAAGAAAAGTACTTTTTCCTGAGCCAGATGGACCCACGATGGCAACAAATTCCCCCGCTCTCACATTCAGGGAAATATTATCAAGAGCTGTCACCTTATTATCGCCTTCCCCATAAATCTTACTGACGTTTTCAAATAATAGTTTATCCCCCATCATGATACCCTCCCTATTGCTTCGATCGCATCTATCTTCGCTACTCGATATAGTGATAGCAGTGAACCCAATACGGATACAACCAAAAGTAACAGGGAATATTTAATAACCAAATTGGTACTCAATTCAAATGGCATTCCCTCTGGCATAATTAAAGTGACACCATATGTCAGTGCAACACTAATGGCTATACATGCCACGGCAAGTAGCATAACCTGACCAACGATACTTTTTGCAAGGAAACTCGTATTAGCTCCAAGTGCCTTAAGGACACCAAATTGATTCGTTTTTTGTAAAGTAATGACATAGAAGAACACCGCCAAAACAAAAGCTGCTATAACAAACAAAAAGGCAATCATCATCGTCAATGTACCCTGTTCCTCTTTGAACCCTGGTATACTCTGAAGGGATTCATCTTTCGAAATGAGTGTTAGGTCTTCAGGCAATGATTCACGTACATTTTCTTCTGCCTTTGAATCCATTTGCACGGCTATCGTGCTGATTGAATCATTCCCTTGATTTTTCAATGCTGGGTTAATCTCCTGCCATCCCTTAACATTCATGTAAACTACCGGTGAATGGCTGTAAGACTGCTTTTCAGTAAAACCAACAATGGTGAAAACCTTACCTGATAGATCATCTTTAAGTGAATCACCTAATTTATAACCAACTTCTTTTAAAGAACTATCTGCAACTACTTCACCTTGTTTCTTATTGTCATAGTTCGTTCCTTCTATGACCTTCGGTGCTAAAATACCACTAGCATTGGTCGCAAAAATCGTGACATCCGTTTTCTCCGATGAGCCGACTTTATTCAATGTGATCATCATTTGCCCAAGTCCTTCGGCTGCTTTAACATCCGATGAAGCCCGGATTTCATCTAGCTTTTCCATGGATATGATCGATCGGTTCAATTTATTTTTAGAGTCATGCTCCATTACGAAATAGTCGGCCTTCATATTTTGTATGGATGAAGCATTATCTGAAGAAAGTCCATTGGCTAATCCTGAAATGATAAAGACAAGCAAAGCGACCAATACCATAATCAGTCCAATCAGCAGATAACGTAACTTTGAATGCTTTAGTTCACGTATTGCTAAAAACATTATTTCATCTCCCATTCCTTTTATTACCGATCCAGATGTACTTCAACCGGTATGAATTGATTGTAATCAATCAATATGAATGGAAGATGAACGAATGATTACATAAGGGGCAAACGGATATAAAAAGTGGTCCCTTTGCCAAGTTCGCTTTGAACCTCAATCGTTCCGCCATGTAGTTCAACCATCTTCTTCGTTATCGAAAGTCCTAAGCCACTTCCTGTTTCACTGCGATTTCTCACTTTATCTACTTTATAAAAGCGATCAAGGATATAAGGGAGGTCTTCTTCTGGAATTCCCATACCCGTGTCTGAAATCATCACTTCAACAAAGTTACCCATTTTTTTGAGTCGAATAACGATCGAACTGCCGCTTTCGGAGTATTTAATGCTGTTGGTTATCAAATTCGTCCATACTTGATTTAAAAGTTTCTCATCTGCAGAAACGACGGTTGATGGTAAATCCATTTCAATCACCATATCTTTTTCCCGCCAATTCCATTCCAGCATAAACATCACTTGCCTTATTTGTTGTGCTAAATCAAAACTAGACCGTTGCAGCGCGTCATCCTCTTTATCTAAGGAAGCAAGCATTAGGAGCTGTTTACTCAACAAGGACATGCGCCGGCTCTCTTTTTCAATAATAGACAAGTACTCATTTCTTTGTTCCTTTGTTAATTCCTCCGATTGAAGGGTTTGAGAAAAACCTTGTATTGATGCGAGTGGAGATTGAATTTCATGAGAAACATTTGAAACGAATTCCTGTCTCATATCATCTAACCGCTGTATGCTTTGAGTCATTTTCGTAAAATGTTTAGCCAAATCCCCAATTTCATCACTGCGGGTAACATTCAACTTACTACTATAATTCCCATCAGCGATTCTCTTTGTGGCTTCTGTTAATTTCGTAATTGGCTTAACAATGAAACGCGTGTTAATAATCACAAATAAAAAACTGAGTAGGAGTGTAAGTACGAGCAAAACAGAAAGGTAAAAGCGGAACTCTCCAAACTGCAGTTCTATATTCGGCCGTACAAACAAGGCATATTTCTCGCCATCCACATTAATTGGGACCCCAATGCTATTGATTAATACATCC
>NZ_JBFUIB010000067.1:0-15613 GCF_056402095.1 Peribacillus sp. P4_C12 | reverse complement strand
ACCCTCCTTGCCTTCACCAGCATAAAACCCGGAGTGGGTGTCTATTTAGTCAAGATATAGTATGTCAGCTGGGKCAAGGGAGTGACTCTTTTACTTGTCTAATTGAAACTTTATTTAAGAATGTTTGACCTTTGTTCGCGCCATACATTCCTTCATCTCTTCCGGCCAAGGAATCGGATTCCCAGTGGTTTTAGAGACTTGGACAATAGTTCCTCTACCCGTCAAGCAAACCGAACCATCTTGTTTGGTTCCCATGTAATGAATGTCCACAGAAGAATTCCCGACATGGGCCGCTTTTACATGGATCATCAATTGATCGTTAAAAAAAACCTGCTGGATATAATCACATTGTAAATCGGCAACAACCGGTATCTCATTGCTTCCATCCGATGTCCAATCCTTCATAAAACCCATGCTATTAAAATACTCAATTCGTGCTTCCTCAAAATAGGTAAATGGAACCGTATTATTCAAATGACCGAACATATCCGTTTCCGAAAAACGGACCTTAATTTCATGTTTAAAAGAAAAGTCGCTGCCCCATTCTTTTATATTATCGATATATGATATTCTGTTCAATCTGTGCACCCCCTTATAAAATGAATGACTATTCACTCATTTTATAAGAAAAAATAGATAATGGAAAGGATTTTATATTCTTATCCTGTAAATATGATGGATTCGACCACTTTATTATTTTACACAACACTATTTTCAATTGCAGATGGACGAGGAATTTACTAGCTTGAGAGCTATTAAGGAACTTCCTGCAGCTGCTGAATCAAGCATCAGAGAAGCATTAAAAGAATTTGAAAATGAAAAGCCCGCAATTGTTGAAGCATACATACACCCAAATAATAGCTTTATTGTATTAGATCCCGGATTGACCGATCACGATATCGTAGAAGAATGCACAGCTGATTTTGCTAATAAGACTATCGTTAACATCTATTACAACCACGATGAACATCTATATCAGATAGAACCTAAATCTGCAAATGAGATAGTTTGGTATCTCAGTCGTCCAGATGAATCCAATCAATTCAGCGTACTGAGTGAAATTTGGGATATCGATGATATGATTCCATTTACAAAATTTCAATTAGAAAAATCGTATCCGGTTCATAGACAACACATTTGTGTCATTTTTATGGGCCGTTTATTTAATTACCTCACTCTTTCTACTAAATAAGTATTATGTTGAAGTAGTGGATTTTAATATTTGTCCCCTCTTTTTCAAAATGTGACACAAAAGTGATGTCTTTCCATGCTATGCTTTTAACAAACGAATAAGGAGCTGTAATATGATTAAAAAATATGCTGTCATTTTACTTGCTGGCTTAATGTTAATTGGTTGTTCTTCTCAATCGAATGTAAAGGCATCTAAAGAAAAGACTTCTAAAGAAGTATCTGAAATAAACGATCCCGCAGACGTTATTTACGAAACAGACAAAACTAAAAATCCTAAACACAAACAAACAGTGATACTTGAAATCGAATCGAAATAATAAATAATAAGAGCGACTGCATTTAATTAGCAATCGCTCTTATTATTTATTTTACCTGGTGGTATAGTAGTTTTCAGCTGTGTAAATAGGCCAGTCCCAAAACACTACGCCTTGTGAAATAATGTAGCGGTCTAGGAAAATTTCGAAATTAAGATTTGGAGTTGCGAGTTCTGTAAACTCCAAAATGTTAAGGTAATTTGGATCCGAACTCTTTAGTTTTTCTGTATCTAATATGAGAAAACAATCTTCCAATAAATGTCCAATCGGAATCCCCAGTCCCTCCATTAACTCAAGTTCTTGAGCTTCCTTTACTTCATCTAAACTAAATAAATGAAGCCCGCCCCCTATGTTAATATCGTCTTCTTCGATCAATTCATATATTCTTGCCCCATTATGGAGTGTTAAGAATGCCTTGTAGTCTTCAGGAAGCTTGATGTTATTTTCCCTTTCAAACATTTCAATTTCAGTTGTCTGTATTGGAGCGTTAAAAGAACAAGAAACGTTACCAACTTCCCCTTCGTGTGATATTGTCTTCATTTGATTTTTGTTATTCAACAATTTTTTAAGTCCAGATAGGGTGTTATGCACGAAATGACTCATTTACTTATCCCTCCAAAATTAAATTAATATGCTTTCCACCAAGGAGATACTGTGTTCCAATGGAGATCTTCTGTCAACGGAAATACATTAGACATCGAATTCGTTCCGCCATATTCTAATGGCAATTCATGATGTGCTTGAAGCCCTGGCCAAGTTGCACCCCAGCCTGGATCTCCATATTCTTTAATATACCATGTCCTAAATTTTCTCTTAAGATTAGTATCCCTCTTAGTTCGTTTATCTTTTGGTACTACCTTTATATTAGCTTTTGTCGGAGTCCACATAGTCGTTTTATTGTGTGAATTGTATATTTCAGGATAAGCAACTGTCTTTAATATTGTTTTGCCGTAAACAACTTGCAGCGGTTGAAAGATATCAGTTGAGAAATCAAACTTCTCTGTTAGTCCTTCATCAAAGTACAATTCATGTTTGGCTGTGTAATCGTTAAATGTAGGACAACCAACCGGTGTTGTTATGTTTGGTGAACCTACATTAGTGACGCGACGATCTGTCCCCTCTAATGAAAACTTCGTAACAAACTCTGCCGTATCTTGTGAAACTCTTTACTCCACAATATCTTGGAATCCATACAGAAAGACTCTTTTATTGTCATGCTGGAACCAGTAAGGCTGTTTCACCTTGATTTGCAGTTCTGTGATCTTTCTCTTTGGGAAAGAGAATACTAACTTTCCTGCTTCCGTGATTTCCACCGGAACTTCTTTATTATCAACCTGCTTAGTCGGGTACGTTTCAATACGGCGACATTCTCCATTTTGGTCCTTGTATTGAATATCTAAAACACTCATTGAATATTCTGGGGATGGATGTAGTAGCAATGTATTCGTGTAGATATTGTTGGAGATATCCTGAGGAGTTGTTACATGAATGATTCCATACACCTCTGTTACACATTCGTTCTCGTTCTTTTCAGACTGACGAACCTCCAGGATAGCGTTAGGCTTGTTTTCTATACTAGAAGTTTGTTTTTCCGTATTTTTATAAACGAATAAATGACACAATTATAAGTCTTTAATAAAAAGAACCCCAGAAAAAACAATATAAAGATAATATCCCCACCATTAAAATCCGATATTTCTCACCTTAGATTTTAGATGTGAAGCTGTTCACATTTTTTTAGACAAAAAAAGAACCTATATCCTAAGATACAGGTTCTTTTCTCATTATTAAACTTCGTCGCTTCCGAAGAAGTTACGGAATTGTTGAATAGTAGTATCACGGTTTAATGCTGCAATCGATGTAGTCAAAGGAATTCCTTTAGGGCAAGACTGCACACAGTTTTGTGAGTTACCGCAGTTTGCAAGGCCCCCATCAGACATAATTGTATTTAAACGTTCAGCTTTGTTCATTGCACCAGTTGGATGTGCGTTGAATAAACGAACTTGTGATAATGGTTGTGGTCCCATGAAGTCTGAATTGCTGTTTACGTTCGGACAAGCTTCTAAACATACACCACAAGTCATACATTTAGATAATTCGTAAGCCCATTGACGTTTCTTTTCTGGCATACGTGGTCCTGGTCCAAGATTGTACGTACCATCGATTGGAATCCAAGCTTTTACCTTTTTCAATGAGTCGAACATACGGCTACGGTCGACTTGAAGGTCACGAACAACAGGGAAAGTACGCATTGGAGCAAGACGAACCGGCTGTTCTAATTGGTCAATAAGAGCTGTACAAGATTGTCTAGGTTTACCATTGATAACCATTGAACAAGCACCACATACTTCTTCAAGACAGTTCATGTCCCAAGCGATTGCTGTAGTGTGTTTTCCTTGTACTGTTACTGGATTACGACGAATTTCCATTAGAGCGGAAATTACATTCATATTCGGACGGTACGCTAATTCAAATTCCTCATCATAAGGAGCTGAATCCGGTGTATCTTGACGAGTGATTATAAAACGGACTGTTTTAGTCTCAGATTTAGTTTCAACCATTTTTTTGCTCCCCCTCTTTAATGTTTCGTAGTGTAATCACGTTTACGTGGTGCGATAAGTGATACATCAATATCTTCATAATGGAATTCAGGTGCTTGATCCAAGCCTTTGAATGTCGCCATTGTCGTTTTCATGAATTTATCATCATTACGTTCTGGGAAATCAGGTTTGTAATGAGCTCCGCGGCTTTCGTCACGGTTTAAAGCACCAATTGTGATAACACGTGCTAATTGCATCATGTTTTGAAGCTGTCTAGTGAAGGCTGCCCCTTGGTTGCTCCATTTAGCAGTGTCATTGATGTTAATTTTCTTGTAACGTTCCATCAACTCAAGAATCTTGTTGTCAGTTTCTTTCAACTTGTCATTGTAACGAACTACAGTAACATGCTGTGTCATCCACTCACCAAGTTCTTTGTGTAGAACATACGCGTTTTCATTACCATCAAGAGACATTACTGCATTCCATTTTTCTTGTTGTTGTTTTTCGTAACCATCAAACAATGAAGAAGGAATAGACTCTGAAGTTTTATCAAGGCCTTCAATATATTTAACTGCATTCGGTCCAGCAACTGAACCACCAAAGATTGCAGAAAGAAGTGAATTCGCACCTAAACGGTTACCACCATGTTGAGAGTAATCACACTCACCTGCAGCAAATAAACCTTTAATGTTTGTCATTTGGTCATAATCCACCCAAAGTCCGCCCATAGAATAGTGAACTGCAGGGAAGATTTTCATTGGAACTTTACGAGGATCTTCACCCATGAATTTCTCGTAAATTTCAATGATTCCGCCAAGTTTGATATCAAGTTCTTTAGGGTCTTTATGCGAAAGATCCAGGTAAACCATGTTTTCTCCATTAATACCAAGCTTCATGTTCATACATACGTCGAAGATTTCACGAGTCGCGATATCACGAGGTACAAGGTTACCATAAGCAGGGTATTTTTCTTCAAGGAAATACCAAGGTTTTCCGTCTTTATATGTCCAGATACGTCCACCTTCACCACGAGCAGATTCACTCATTAGACGAAGCTTATCATCTCCAGGGATTGCAGTTGGATGAATTTGAATGAACTCACCATTTGCATAATTTACACCTTGTTGATAAACAATGGATGCTGCTGAACCTGTATTAATCATTGAGTTAGTTGATTTACCGAAAATGATTCCAGGACCACCGCTCGCCATGATGACAGCGTCGCCAGGGAATGATTTGATTTCCATTGAAGTCAAGTTCTGTGCTACGATACCGCGTGCTGTTTGATCGTCATCGATAACAGCTCCAAGGAATTCCCAACCTTCATATTTCGTTACAAGCCCTTCTACTTCATAACGTCGAACCTGCTCGTCCAATGCATAAAGTAATTGCTGACCAGTTGTTGCACCAGCAAATGCTGTACGGCTATGTTGAGTACCACCGAAACGACGGAAATCAAGAAGACCTTCCGGAGTACGGTTGAACATTACGCCCATACGGTCAAACATATGGATAATCGATGGTGCTGCATCGCACATCGCTTTAACCGGTGGTTGGTTAGCTAAGAAATCTCCGCCATAAACTGTATCATCAAAGTGGATATATGGAGAATCCCCTTCACCTTTTGTATTTACTGCCCCATTGATTCCGCCTTGGGCACAAACTGAGTGAGAGCGTTTAACAGGTACTAAAGAAAATAAATCAACCTGTTGTCCCAGCTCTGCTGCTTTGATCGTAGCCATTAAACCAGCTAGACCTCCACCAACGATAATAATTTTACCTTTACCCAATTCTGTCACTCCCTTATTTCCATTAGCAAAGCTATGTTTTTCCTAATACTTATAAATGAACTCTATCTTCTTATACGAAAGCGAAAATTGCGCTAACCCCTACATAAGAAAGAAGAACGAAAACGATCAAAGTAACGTAAGTCATGATTTTTTGCGATTTTGGTGATACTGTTAGACCCCAGCTCACTGCAAATGACCATAATCCATTAGAGAAGTGGAAAATTGTCGAAATGACCCCAACTAAATAAAATGCAATCATAAATGGATTAGAGAAAATCTCTGCCATCATGTCAAAGTCAACCTCTGTACCTAATGCTGCTTGAATTCTAGTTGACCAAACATGCCAAACAAGGAAAATCAACGTAATGATTCCGCTTAGACGTTGTAAAAAGAACATCCAATTCCGGAAAAATCCAAATCTACCCAAATTATTTTTAGCCGTAAACGCGATATAAATCCCGTAAACTGCATGATAAATCAAAGGTAAGAAAATGATGAAGATTTCCAAGAAATAACGAAACGGTATGCTTTCTAAGAAATGTGCTGCTGAATTAAATGATTCCGGTCCCTTTGTTGCCATATAGTTGGTAACTAAATGTTCCAACAAGAACAGCCCGATCGGAATAACTCCAAGTAGTGAATGAAGTCTACGATTCCCAAACTCACGATTTTTTGCCACTAAGTGCCCCCCCTTAATTTGTGAAAAATCATGCAAAGATAAACTGGTGGCTACCTTTTATCTCCGCGTGAAAATAAAGTATAGAGTTTGAAACATCCCTATACTTTCTTACAATTATGTGACATGTCCATTTTACTCCTGACTTCTATGTGCGTCAAGAAAACGGATACAAGAATTCTCTTTTTCAGAATAGATTTTATTGGTTAGAATTGTATAATTTTTAATTGTTAAGATTATAACTTGGAGAAATTAGTAATTAATCTATTAATATCCCGGAATAATTTCTCATTTTTTCCCAATTACGATTGAAATAATAAAAAAACAGTATAATTTGCAAAAGAAAAACGTTTATAATAGATTTACAGAAAGAGGCGATAAACTATGAAAAAAAATATTGCTGCAGCGATAGAAGAAGAAGAAATTCAAACAGAAGAATCTCAAGTTCCAGCTTTCGGCTACGAATTAATCAGAGAAGTTTTATTGAACGATATTCTCGGAAAAGATTCTAATCAAATTCTCTATTGGGCAGGTAAACAGTTAGCGAGAAAATTCCCACTGAATGGCGAACAGGAAGTTGTTGCATTTTTCCAAAATGCAGGCTGGGGCCATCTTGAAATCATAAAGTTTTCGAAAACCGAGATGGAATTATCCTTAACAGGAGAAATAATCAGCCGTCGCCTAGATCTTTATCCTGACTGTCACTTCCAACTTGAAGCCGGTTTCCTTGCCGAGCAGTTTACACTGCAGAAAAAATTCTTAAGTGAATCGACAGAAGAAATCAAACGCCGCGCAAAAAAAGTGACATTTACCATTCAATGGGATCCTAGAGACCCAATCTAATGAGACCAAAAACAGACTTACCCTTTTTGTCGGAAGTCTGTTTTTCATTAGACTCCAAGCAATCAAACAAGCACTTTTGCATGCTGTCCTAATTTAAACGCTTCATGAAGTGCTTCGACTGCCTTCACCATTTCCTTTTCATTGACGACAGTTGAGACTTTAATTTCAGATGTGCTGACCATTTTCACTTGGATACCTGTGTTAGCCATCACTTCAAACATTTCGGCAGCCACTCCCGGATTAGATACCATTCCTGAACCGACGATAGACACTTTGGCCAATCCGCCCTCCGTTTCTATTCTATCGAATGCCAATTGGTCTTTATTGTTTTCTAGCACGTTTAAAACAGCTTCCGTATCTTCACTTTTTATGGAGAAAGAAAGGTTTGTTGTATCCTCTGTTGTCATACTTTGGATAATAATGTCAACGTTTATCCGGTTTTTTGCAAGTGTCATGAAAATTGTGGATAATGATCCTAGTGATCGAGGCAAACCATTCACTGTGACCCTTGTAATACTGTCTTCAAAAGCAATACCGCGTACAATTAAATTTTCTTCCATAGTTGCTTCCTCCTCAATGGTAGTTCCTGCTTCTTTCTCCATACTTGAACGGACTTCAAGCGGAATCTGGTGGTTTTTCGCATACTCAACAGCTCTTGGATGAAGGACACCCGCCCCTAGATTGGCAAGTTCTAGCATTTCATCGTAAGAAATAGATTGCAGTTTTCGAGCGTCTTTTATGTAACGTGGATCTGTTGTAAATACACCCGTTACATCGGTATAAATATCGCATCGGTCCGCATTTAATGCTGCAGCAATAGCCACTGCAGTCGTATCAGACCCGCCCCGCCCTAGTGTCGTGATTTCTCCATTTGCATCATTCCCTTGGAAACCTGCAACGACCACAATTTTCTTTGCCTGAAGCTGAGCTTGAATTCTCGAAGCATCAATGTTTAAAATCCGGGCATTCCCATGAACGGATTCTGTTTGCATGCCAGCCTGCCAACCGGTGAAAGAAATAGCTTCACGCCCCGCTTCAATTAAAGCCATTGTTAACAGGGAAATCGTGACCTGCTCTCCAGTCGTCAATAACATATCCATCTCTCTCTTGCTTGGATTTTTGGAAATATCTTGAGCCATGTAAACTAATTCATCTGTTGTTTTCCCCATAGCTGAAACAACGACGACTACCTCATTCCCATTCTCTGCTTCCTCGATTACTCGATTGGCAACATTTTTGATTTTCTCGACACTACCGACGGATGTCCCGCCAAATTTTTGAACGATTAATGCCATCCTAATGCACCCTCTTTATCTTTTTTAGGCAATAAAAAAAGCAATGAGAAATATCTCATTGCTGTGATCACGTATTTAATACAGTAAACACAGTGAGATAGCTCTCCAGGGTATACCCCCTGACAATCCGCCATTTATTAAATGTCAGACCAGAAAAACAAGGTATGAGTCTTGTCTTCCTTCGGCGTTATCCCCTTTCAAAACCTTTCATCGAAGCTCATACTTCTCCAGGTTTTTACTCTTGAATTCCGCACCTCTATCAGCACTTTTAAGTTGTCTAGTTGAAAATTCCTTCTTATCATAGCATAGAGAAATGTAGGTAGCAAGATTATTCTTGCAATTTTCTAACGATTCCTTCAGCTACTCCTTTTGGCATGCCTGCCTCTATAATTTGTTCTACCGATGCCTCTTTAATTTTTTTCAATGAACCAAAATGCCTTAACAATTGCTTTCTTCGTTTTTCTCCGACTCCAGGTATATCATCAAGCAGCGAGTGAACCGCATTTTTCCCGCGTAGCTGGCGATGAAACGTAATCGCAAACCGATGCACTTCGTCCTGAATTCTTTGCAACAAATAAAATTCCTGGCTACGCGAATCAAGCGGTACCAGTTCCAGTGGATTGCCAATCATCAATTGCGATGTTCTGTGCTTTTCATCCTTAATGAGACCAGAAAGCGGAATATCAAGACCCAGTTCATTTTCTAAAATATCTCGAACAGCCTCCACATGTCCCTTTCCACCATCAATAATGATTAAATCCGGAAGTGGCAGCCCTTCTTTTAAAACGCGTGAATATCTTCTGCGTACAACTTCACGCATCGATTCATAGTCATCAGGTCCCTGGACAGTTTTGATTTTATATTTGCGATACTCTCTTTTTTCCGGCTTCCCGTCGATAAACACAACTAAAGCGGATACCGGATCACTGCCCTGAATGTTCGAGTTATCAAAAGCCTCAATCCGATGCGGCGTATAGATACCTAATTGCACCCCAAGATTTTCCACCGCATTGATCGTTCTTTCTTCATCTCGTTCAATCAAAGAAAACTTTTCCTGAAGGGCTATGGCGGCATTTTTATTCGCCAATTTAAGCATATCCTTTTTCGATCCCCGTTTTGGATGAATCGTCTTCACACCAAGCAGCCCTTCAGCCATTTCCGCATCTACTGACTCTGGCAGCAAAATTTCCTTTGGTTTAAAGTGATTGGTAATCTCGTAAAACTGACCTAGGAATGTAAGAAGTTCCTGATCCGGTTCATCATACACTGGAAACAGGGAAACATCCCTTTCTATCAATTTCCCTTGTCGCACAAAAAATACCTGAACACACATCCAGCCTTTATCATAGGCATAGCCAAATACATCACGGTCGATAAAATCAGTCGTCATCATTTTTTGCTTCTCCATCGTGATATCGATGTGGGCAATTTTGTCACGGAACTCCTTTGCCCTTTCGAAATCAAGCTCTTCTGATGCCTCTAACATTTTTTCTGTCAGTTCTTTTTTTATCTCAGTATGGCCGCCGTTTAAAAATCGGTTGATATCATCCACCATTTTTTTATATACCTGTTCCTCTACATCATACACACATGGAGCCAGGCACTGCCCGAGGTGGTAATAGAGACAAACGCGATCCGGTAGGGTATTGCATTTTCTAAGAGGATAGATGCGGTCGAGTAATTTTTTCGTTTCATTGGCCGCAAAGGCATTCGGATACGGACCGAAATATTTACCTTTATCTTTTTTGACTTTTCTCGTAATGATTAGACGTGGATGCCGTTCAGCAGTCAACTTGATGAATGGATACGTCTTGTCATCCTTCAGCATGATATTATATTTTGGATCATGTTTTTTGATTAAGTTTAACTCTAAAATGAGAGCCTCAATATTTGACGAGGTAACGATGTATTCAAAATCGTCTATCTCATTAACGAGTCGGAACGTTTTCCCATCATGGGAACCGGTGAAATAAGAGCGCACACGGTTTTTTAATACTTTCGCTTTTCCTACATAAATGATCGTTCCCTGACGATCCTTCATTAAATAACAACCTGGTTGATCGGGAAGAAGGGCAAGTTTATTCTTTATTTGCTGGTTCATACATTCAGCCTCCTGTTCTCCCTTTTTACAATTAATTATATATCAAGATAGCGAAAAAAGCTTCAAGTCCACAGACTTGAAGCTTTTTTTAGCTATCTTAATATTAAGCGTGTTTTGCAATAAGTTCAGCAAGAGCTTCTTTAGGTTGGAAACCAACAACTTTATCTACTACTTCACCGTCTTTTAGGACGATTAATGTCGGAATGCTCATTACGCCGAATTTCCCAGCTGTTTCTTGGTTTTCGTCTACATCCACTTTTACGATTTTAGCTGTGTCGCCAATTTCAGTATCAAGTTCTTGAAGAACAGGAGCAATCATTTTACAAGGTCCACACCATGGAGCCCAGAAGTCTACAAGAACGACACCTTCGCTAGTATCAGTTGTGAAAGTTTGGTCAGTTGCATTTACAATAGCCATATATATATCCTCCTCAAATTTACTCAAATAACTAAAGACAGTATACCATTGTTACTAGAATCGATGCTAATATTTTGCTTCAGTGGTAGGATGTCCAAAAACAGAGTAAATATACAGGTTTCTTAGCTCTTCCTGATAGCTTAATAATTCATTAAAATTACAACACAAAAAAAAACAAGGCATTTATCAGCTAACTGTCAAATGCCTTGTTCCTTACCTATATTGTTTATACTTTAAATGCTTTCGATTACGCGTTCACTTTTAACTTTTTGAATTCTTCTGTTAGTAATGGAATGACTTCAAAAAGATCTCCGACAATTCCATAATCAGCTACGTTAAAAATGTTAGCTTCTGGATCTTTATTGATGGCAACGATAACTTTAGAGTTGGACATACCAGCTAAATGCTGAATAGCTCCAGAAATTCCGCAGGCAATATATAGGTCTGGCGTAACAACTTTACCCGTTTGGCCGATTTGCAAAGAGTAATCGCAATAGTCTGCATCACATGCACCACGAGAAGCACCGACTGCACCGCCAAGAACTTGAGCAAGTTCCTTTAATGGTTCAAAACCGTCTTCACTTTTTACGCCACGTCCGCCGGCAATGACTACTTTTGCTTCTGAAAGGTCGACCCCTTCACTTGCTTTTCTCACAACATCTTTAATAATCGTACGCAAGTCTTTAATATCTACACTTAATGTAGAAACATCACCAGAACGGGACTCATCTTTCGCTAATGGTTCAATATTGTTTGGACGAACAGTTGCAAACACAATTCCAGCTGTGACAATTTTCTTTTCAAATGCTTTACCAGAATAAATCGGGCGAGTGAAAACGATGTTTCCGCCTTCTTCTTCTATAGAAGTAACATCGGAGATTAAACCTGATTCAAGCTTACCAGCTAGTTTTGGCGCTAGATCTTTTCCTAGTGCAGTATGACCGAAGAAAATGCCTTCTGGTTTTTCCTGCTCTATGACAGCAAGCAAGCTTTGCGCATAACCATCTGATGTATATTGTTTTAATTGATCATTTTCAACTGCTACAACTCGGTCTGCACCATACTGGATCAATTCATTCCCAAAATTTTGAACACTGTCACCAACTAAAACACCTACGATTTCTCCGCCATCCGCTGCAAGTTTAGCCGCACCGATTGCTTCAAATGATACATTTCTTAGTGAACCGTCGCGAACTTCGCCCAATACAAGAAACTTTCTAGCCATTTATAAAAACCTCCTGTGCTCTATTTTATCTTTTTGTTGTGTGTAGTATATTTTGAAAAGAACCGCTTCTATTAAATTACTTTTGCTTCACTGCGTAATAATTGAACAAGTTCGCTAACTTGATCGCTAATCTCGCCGTTCAGCACTTTTCCAGCCTCTTTTTTAGCAGGAAGGTAGATTTCAATTGTTTTTGTTTTTGCTTCAACATCTTCTTCTTCCAAATCCAAGTCGTCCAATTCTAATTTTTCCAGTGGTTTTTTCTTCGCTTTCATGATTCCTGGCAAAGAAGGATAACGCGGTTCGTTTAATCCTTGTTGAGCTGTTACTAGCAATGGAAGAGAAGCTTCGATTGTTTCAGAATCTCCTTCAACGTCACGGATAACGCTTACATTTCCAGCAGCGATGTCCAATTTAGTGATTGTTGTAATATATGGAATTCCCAAAATCTCAGCAACGCGCGGACCTACTTGGCCAGAACCGCCGTCGATTGCTACGTTCCCAGCAATGATTAAATCAGCATTTTTACCTTTTAAGTATTCACCAATAATTTTGGCAGTCGTGAATTGATCGCCATTTTCTATGTCGTCTTCAATATTTATTAATACGGCTTTGTCAGCACCCATAGCAAGCGCAGTGCGCAATTGCTTTTCAGCTTCTTCAGTTCCAACGGAAATAACCGTTACTTCTCCACCTTGTGCATCACGAACTTGGATTGCTTCTTCTACAGCATACTCATCGTATGGGTTAATGATGAATTCTGCTCCATCCTCATTAATTTTCCCGTTAGAAAGTGTAATTTTTTCTTCTGTATCAAATGTTCTTTTCAGCAGCACATAAATGTTCACGATAATACCTCCCGAATAATTTGAGTTTTGAAGATTATGAATTTTTTAAACATACTACTTTGTATTCTACAGATTTCACCAAAATCCTGCATAATGTATAAAAATAAGTTATTAATTCACTAGTTTTGAAATGAAACACCACTACTATTTCCCTTTAAATATTGCTTCTCTTTTTTCGATAAAAGCACCAATTCCTTCTTTTGCATCAGCAGTATCGAAGGCTTGGCAGAATAGGACAGCTTCTCTTTCTACACCTTTATAGTAGGAATCATGCTTAGTATAATTTAATAGTTCAATAGTCGACTTTAATGCAAGAGGGCTTTTCTTAGCAATTTTAAAGGCTAATTCCTTCGCTTTCGGAATAAGTTCTTCATCTGTGAAGGCATGATTAGCTAATCCACATTGCACAGCTTGTACTCCTGTAATTGGCTCACTTGTAAATAGCATTTCAGCGGCCTTTGCCGTACCGACATAACGAGGTAACCGTTGTGTGCCAGCAAATCCAGGAATTAATCCAAGCTGTAGCTCAGGCAAACCTAGTTTTGCTCGTTCTGTTACTAAACGGATGTGACAGGCCATAGCCAGTTCCAATCCCCCGCCAAGCGCTGCTCCATGAATAGCTGCAATAACCGGTTTTGGAAAAGATTCAATTTTTTCAAATACAGATTGACCATTTTTGGTCAGTTTCTCGAAAGCTTTACCGTTTTCTACTTCTGTAAACTCTTTAATGTCTGCTCCAGCAGAGAAAAACCTACCTTCTCCATGAAGAAGGACAACCCGTACGTTCTCGTTCTCCTCAATTTGATCGAAGGCTTGTGACAGCTCTCTAATGATTACCGAAGACAACGCGTTTGCAGGTGCATGATTAATCGTTATAAAAGCAACATGATTCTCGATTGAAAGCTTAAGGTATTCCATATATATCCCTCCCGGCATGCTAGTCAAACTTTTTTGAAAATTCAATATGTATCACTTCCCCATAAAACTGGAAAGCTGATTAATCGATTTTTTTGAGGATGACTAAGCCACCCTCTATTAAAATCGTTAACTTTTCAAGCTGCATCCACCCAGTAGAAGGCGGTGAACATCTTTTGAAAGGTCTGAGAGTGAATACTTTTGCTCATTCATCACCCAAGTTGTCGCTGTTTCGTCAATCGTTCCAAAAATCATCTGCCTAGCAAGTAAATGATTTAAATCAGGCAGAAATTCGCCGTTCTCTTTTCCTTCTATAATGATCTGATCAATTAAATTTAAATATCCTCTTAACACATCATTAATTCTTAGGCGTAATTCTTTATTCGACTGTCTTAATTCCAACTGAGTGACGATTGCTAAATTCACGTCTTCTGAAAGGATTTGAAAATGTTTTTGAATGAGCACATACAGCTTTTCTGAAGCTGAGCTCTTTCCCTTAAGTTCTTCTTCAATCTGTTCTACAAAATAGCCCATCTTTTCATGAAATAATGATATTAAAATATCTTCTTTATTTTTAAAATAAAGATAAATGGTGCCATCCGCTACGCCTGCTTGCTTGGCGATTTTGGATACTTGTGCTTGATAATAGCCGTTTTGGGCGATGATGATAACGGCTGCATCAATAATTTGATTATACTTCGGTCTGTTGCTTTTCACTGGATGTCCCCTTTCAGAAAATGAATGAATCATCATTCATATTTCTATCATAAAATGGCGCCCCTTTACTGTCAAGCAAAAACTTCTTAAGGGTCCTACACTTTCCAATATGTTTATTGTACAACTCAGATCTTTAGGTTGTCCAGTTGTTCTGTAAAAACACGGAGCTATATGAACAACTGCTCCGTAAGAAGGTTAAGCTTCTTTACGCTTCTTTTCTTTCCTCTGATATTTTTTTCTTTTCTTCATCAATAAGAACTCTGCGTAATATCTTTCCAATCGTCGTTTTAGGAAGTTCCTCTCTAAATTCATAGCTGCGCGGTACTTTATAGGAAGCTAGACTCTTTCTCGCAAACTTATTCAACTCTTCTTCTGTCACACTTGCATCTTTTTTCAGAACGACATAGGCTTTGACCGTCTCACCACGATATGGATCTGGAATTCCTGCCACAACTACCTCCTGAATAGCCTCATGCTCATATAGTACTTCTTCGACCTCACGAGGGTAAATATTGAAGCCGCCTGCAATGATTGTATCTTTTTTCCTTTCGACTACATAAAAGAAACCTTGCTCATCCATGTAACCTAAATCGCCTGTAAGCAGCCAGCCGTTTTTAAATGTGTTTTCCGTTTCTTCCGGGCGATTCCAGTATCCCTGCATTACCTGCGGCCCTTTTATTGCAATCTCACCAATTTCATTCGGCGGAAGCTCTTCGCCACTTTCTAGTGACAGAATTACTGAG